>NZ_JBPYCS010000012.1:0-85533 GCF_051846935.1 Virgibacillus sp. W0430 | reverse complement strand
CGTGTTACTCACCCATCCGCCGCTCGTTCCACAGACTTCCTCCCGAAGGATTCCGTCTGCTTCCCGCGCTCGACTTGCATGTATTAGGCACGCCGCCAGCGTTCGTCCTGAGCCAAGATCAAACTCTCCATAAAAGTAAGTTTGAAATAAGATTAACACCGTTAATCTTATACAATTGTCTTAGCTTGTTTCATTTATCGTCAGCTTTCATAATAGAAAGGCTGACCTTCCGAAGAAACACGGAGGTGTTTCTTCGTCTCTTGACATACGAGTTGTTTTGTTCAGTTTTCAAGGAGCAATGTCTTGCTTTTTTTAGCACGATTTATAAGTTAACACGCTCATGTAAAAATGTCAACTGCCAGTTGTCAAAACGTGCGCTTAAATGACAACAGAAAATAATATATCATAAAAAAATAATAATGGCAACACTATTTTATAAAAAAATAAAAAGTTCTCTCTATCATTGTTTCGTGCTATTCATTTGGAGGCACGTGTTAATAAGTATAAAAACAGAGCTTTCTATTCAATTGAAAACTACAAAAAACCTGCCTCGATTCGCTTGCACCCTTATTCCAACTTCTATAAAGGCTGGAATAAGGGCGCAAAGTTTCAATTTCCGTGTTACGTTTTCACGTAAAGAGATCAAGTATTGCTCGATCTTTCTAAGAGCACAATAGAAAGAGAGCTTTATATCAACAGTTCCTTTTTAAAACAAACGCCACGTAAACAAAATACAGCCAAGGGGGGAACGCGTTAGAAAACATCGTATTATAAGTTATTTTGTCGGTAAGACATATTTATAACATTCATTCGGATCAGCTACTCTCCGATAAAGCTGAAATAATGTTCGATACCTATCTTTCATAGCTAACTTTACCGACGGATCTATACGTGGATCTTCCAAATCAAATAATATCTCTTCTAGCTCTCTTTTAATTAAGTATTCTATTTCCCTATGTTCTAAATGATTAATTAATAATCCAAGCATGACTTTCACCTCTTACAATTCTAAATAAAGTCGTAATAATACTACTTATATCATCATCTCGATACTATATATTTATACGAAAAACTGTTTTCAATGAATGGGGGGCTGTTTTCTAATAATTAACATTTCACTTTACGAGCAGCTTCTTATCCTTTCAAAGGTCTCTATTCCCTAATTTAAAAAACTTTAAGCCTTTTTGTAAAAAACGGAAGCGCTTTGTCGTTTATTCGTATTATTTACTTTCTTCTATTCAATCATCCATCTACGTAATTGTTCGTTTAGTCCTTTTTATATATAGGAGGGGTTATAATTTCATTTTTGCTCAATTTTACATGGTGCGCTCCCCGTCTATATGCTTCATCGTTTTTTATTTATGATTGCTTGTACATATTTCTATTACAGTAATCATAAATATTAAATATTAAGATGATAAAACAATAGGTACAAGGATGGGATATTATGCAGCATTTTTATGTATGGCGGCTTCCCCGTTGGAAACGATGGTTCATTGTTGTTCTATTTGCTTTCTTTGCAGCTATATTCATTTGGCTAGAACGTGATGGTACTTTTTCCGTCTTTTCAACAGACGAGCCTGCAGTGCTCTCAAAAGGTAACGCCGATGAAAACAGCATTGCACTAACTTTTAATATTAGTTGGGGTGAGGAAAAAGTGTACGATATATTAAAGCAACTAGATCAGCACGATGTACAAGCCACTTTTTTTGTCAGTGGAGAATGGGCGGAACGTCACCCGAGCATTTTAGAGAAAATCGTAGAGAACAAACATGAACTAGGTATGCTCGGCTATCGTTATAAAAGTTATTTAGACCAAGACATTAATGAGGTACGCAAAGACTTACTGCATGCTATAGAAGTATTCAAAAAACTCGGGTATAAGGATGTTCGATTATTACGAACGCCGAGCGGTCATTTTAACAAAGAGATTATTACGCTGGCAAAAGAGCTTAACTTTAACGTAATCCATTGGAATATTAACCCGAACGATTGGAAAAACCCTGGTTCTACAGCAATAATTAATACCGTAATGGATAAGACCTCAAATGGAGATATTATTTTACTACATGCATCGGACTCGGCGAAGCAAACCGCTAAATCATTAGATACAATTTTACCTGGATTGAAAACGAAAGGGTTTGCATTTGTATCGATTACAGAATTAATGAACCAAGCACATGCACAAGCAGAGTTGGTTGAATAGACCGGGTACCTTTTTTATTAAAAATCGATCATTTGCACATTACCGACCAGAATTTTCTTTACATCCACTACAACGTACGACGTATTACAATAAAAATCACTCCAGCAATTAACTCTAGGCACAAGCCTGCTGGAGTGACAACTCATTTCGATTTCTTATTTGATTCACCTTTGCTATTCTTGCTAGAATTCCCATTTTTATCAACCGCTAACCGATGCAAAGCAAACAGCTGATACGTATTACAGGCAAGCAATGGCATAATCATGAGCCACGCATAATCCGTACCATTCGCTCTCAAGCCCGGAACCCATTCAACTGTAGTAATAACGACCATTAAAAACAACGCGGGGATAAATGCGTTTTGATTTGTCTCTTTAGCTTTTCTTCGTGCAACAAGCCATCCATATCCGAGCAAGCTTGCAGCCATGAGAATAAACCACCATACCGCCACTTCCCCTTCTGTTGCATTATAAGGAAAATAAACTAAGTCAAATAGAACAAAAGCGATTAATAAAATTTGGACAGTTGGCCAAAAGGAGCGAAATAAGCTTAAACCAAATCGATGAATGAATAAGTAGGCAAAAAAGCCTGTTTGGCTTACGACACTAAATACGAGTCCGATTCCTACAAAAAATACAACTAATCCGCTAAGTTCTTTAAAATCAAATGGGCTAAGTACATCCATATAGTCATTTGTTTTTACAAAGAAACTTGTAATCAACCCAACGAAACCACCTATAATTAATGTGTTTGTAAACATTTTTACGACGCTTCGACTCTTCAATCCGGTTGCCTCCTGCTAACAGTTCATAATAAACACAAGAAGAAAAATCATTCGTATAAGGCTCGGTAAACCTGCTCCACGCATATTACCTCTCAATAAAAATGGACACTCACATGCTTACGAACAACTTGATCTTTCTCTATCCAGTAGCTATTTTAACATGAACCTACTCTTTTTTCCTTTTTAACGTGCATATAATTTTATGCATGACTCATATTAAACATATGAAGGAGGAAGACCTTATGCGACGTTCTATCCATGCACTATTTTCCATTTGTTTATTCGTTATTTTCATTGCTGCCTGCAATGGCCAAGACTCCTCTGGTAAAGAAGCCAATTATGAAACGACAAAGAAAATGGTTGTAGATATTTTACAAACAGAAGACGGAAAAAAGGCGCTTACCGAAATACTTTCAGATGAAAAACTAAAGAAACAACTCGTCATTGAGTCCGATCTCGTTCAGGACTCCATAAATAACGTACTTGTTTCGGAAAAAGGCGCTGAAATGTGGAAAAATTTATTTAAGGACCCTTCATTTGTAAAGGATTATGCTAAGTCATTAGAGGATGAACAAAAAAAACTAATGAAAAGCTTGATGAATGACGCGGAATACCAAAAGCAAATGATTGAAATCCTGCAAAACCCTGAAATTTCCGAGCACATACTTAGCTTAATTAAAAGTCAGCAATTCCGGGCGCATTTAGAAGAAACGATCCAGCAAACGTTAGAAACACCATTATTTCAAGAGAAAATGAAAGAAACGTTATTAAAGGCTGCCGAAAAGCAAGGACAGGAAAAAGGGAAAGAAGGCGAACAGCAAGGTGGTGGCGGTGAAGGTAGTGAGAGCGGGAGTGAAGGAGAATAACGTCCTTCACTTTTACTTATCTTCTCTCATATAGAAAGGCGACTGGTTAAGCACATGAAAAAAGCTTTGCTCAACATGTCTATTGCTGAGCAAAGCGCATCATATTATTCTTCCATTTTTGCAATTACTTTTGCAGCTATTCTATGATATTCCTTCCCATTCGGGTGATCTTCTTGATAAATAGACGGAGCGAAAATATCTTCTTCCTCATAAGGCTGTTGTAAAGATAACCTGCCGAGCACTTTCGTTTTTAAAACTTCAGCAAGTTTGTCTCCGCCACCTTTTCCGAATACAAACTCTTTTTCTCCCGTTTTTTCACTTTCGAAATAAGCCATATTTTCAACGACACCTAAAATTTCATGGTCTGTTTTTAATGCCATCTGTCCAGCCCGTGCTGCAACAAACGCTGCGGTTGGATGAGGGGTTGTTACAATAATTTCATTACACGTTGGCAACAAATCATGCACATCCATTGCAATGTCCCCTGTACCCGGAGGTAAATCAAGCAATAAATAATCTAAATCTCCCCACTCTACTTCTTTGAAAAAGTTAGACAACATTTTCCCTAGCATTGGGCCACGCCAAATAATAGGTGAGTTATCCTCAACAAAAAAGCCCATTGAAATAACTTTAACACCGAAGCGCTCTACTGGAATAATTTTTTCGCCGCGCACTTGTGGACGCTCTTCGACACCCATCATGTCAGGTACGCTAAAACCATAAATGTCCGCATCAATAATACCGACTTTTTTTCCTAAACGCATTAAGGCCATCGCTAAGTTAACGGTAACGGTCGACTTACCAACCCCGCCTTTTCCACTTGCAATCGCAACAAAATGCGGTTGTTTAGTTGTGCCACTTAATATCGAATTGTCTTGCTCTGCCGTCGGCTGGAACTTTTGAATGACTTCGTCCGGAAGTGATTCAAAGCGAAGCCCAACTGTATTTGCCCCGTTTCTTTTCAATATACCAACGAGCTCTTGCTGCAGCTGCATTTGTTCTGCAGTGTTTGGCTTACCAATTGCGAGCTTGACACTTACATGTTTTTTCTCTTCCCGAATTGATATTTCAACTATTCCACCAGTTTCTTCTAGTGTTTTATGTAAAAATGGATCCTTAACTGGATTCAAAAGTGCAATAACTTCTTCCTTCGTCAACAAAATGAGCCACCGTCCTTTTTAGCTTTGTACATCCTGTACATCAACGTTAGTATAACATACTTCAAAAAAAATCGGGTATCCGGGAAATCGTTTGATTGAGTCAAGTATTTGTGGGTGTTATTTTAAGAAGTTATAAAACCGCTCTTTGTATTCGTTAATTTTAGTATTGATTCCTACCGACCGCAGTAGATATACACTACGCTTTCCGTGCCCGCGGAAAGCATCCACCTGCAGTGAATATCAACGGTGTTATTCATGTGTATATCGTTCGAAGTAAAATTGATCACATATTATCTAGTTAGATTCGTGCATCTGTTCCCCCACAAACATTTTACTCATACAAATCGTTTAGATGGAGAAATTTTCTAACATTTCCGCTCATGGAATATAAGCGCTTTTCGCGGCCAAACGATGAGCCTCCGCTTGCTATGCACTGCGGAGGCTCACCGCTCTCTTTCTTCCCGCTGGAGCATCACATCTTCCATTCACTCGTGTTGGAGAGTCTCCTAACTTTCCACACAAAAATCCAAAAAATCTAAGGGATTTGAATTTATCACGGCGCTTTTCATTTAGACGGGATTTATATGATTATTCGACTTCGTCAGCTTCTTCTGTACTATATCTTAATATGCCATTGTAAATACTCCCTGCCATTTGTTGCTGGTAATCCTCCTTTTTCAATAGCTCTCGTTCTGTTTCGTTTGATAAAAATCCGATTTCAACGAGTGCTCCCGGAACTTCTGCATACTTTAACAAATACATGCTATTTAAAGTCAATGCAACTCGCTTTGTGTTTTCCATGTTTCGAGTAATTTCTGCTTGAATCATTTTCGCTAAATGTTTGCTTTCTTCAAATTTATTGTAATAAAACGTTTGTGCACCGTGCCACCGTGAAGATGGAAGTGCATTTAAATGAATAGAAATAAAAAAATCCGCTTCCTTATCATGAATAAATTCAAGTCTGTTTCGAATATCCTCTGACTTTCTACGTGCAAGTCCCTTTGTATGTTCTCCCGCCAAGTCTTCATCCTTTTCTCTCGTTAAATAAACGAGCGCACCCGACTGCTGCAAGTAGTGTTTCGTCTTTTGTGCAACAGCAAGCGCAATATCCTTTTCATACGTTTGATCAGCCGCTACTGCTCCACCATCAGGCCCACCATGTCCTGGGTCAATAACGATCACTTTTCCTGTGAGAGGAAGTGTCCATGTATTCCATACCGGGTCGTTTTCTTTTATTGGAAACTGTATTAAAAAGGCTAAGAGTGCACAGCCCGCAATCCACAATAGGAACTTTCTTTTTTGCATTTCATTCCTTCGCCCCTTACGTCTCTTTTTAACAGTTTATGGGACAGGTTCGGTGATTATGACTGTCAATAGCTTGTACACGAAGGTTTATTAAAGTACCCATAATTGAAGTGTGTGCAATAAGGCTATTAGCCCTCTTTAAGCTGACTGGAACGAAAAACCTTCGGACTCCTGCGGAAATAGCACGCGTCCGAAGATCGCTGTAGCGAATCGGATAGAGGAGCTACAGAAGCTGAGGCCGTAACCGTGGAAAGCCTATCGGCTGTAGTGCAAGTAAGCGAAATCAGAGCGCAAGCTTTCATGTTTCGTTTTACTTCATGATTAGGTATTCCTCGACTTACAATACATCACCAACATCATTTAACAAAGAACCAAAAAAGAAGGCAAGTAGCACGCATCAACTGATGGACTATTTGCCTTCTTTTTAACATCTGCAACCAATAATACCTCGCCATAATTTTATACGTGTCATTTTTGGCGATCAAGAACTTCTTTAATGCTCATATCTAAAATTTCAAAACCTTTTTCCAGTCCTTCTTTATCTATAACTAATGGTGCAAGAAATTTGACTACTTCATCATCTGGACCAGATGTTTCGATAATTAAACCATTTTCAAACGCTTGCGCACATATCTTTCCTGCTAATTCCGGAATTCCAATTGCGATACCTTGCATGAATCCCCTGCCCCGTCGGGTAGCTTGCAATTGAGGGTACTTGTTAATAATCGCATTAATAGAGGAACGTAAGAAATTTGACTTTTTGGATATTTCCTTGCTGAATGCGTCGTCCTCCCAATACTTTAACGCTTCCGTGGCACATAGAAATGCAAGGTTATTGCCTCGAAACGTACCGTTATGCTCTCCTGGACTCCACTGATCAAATTGTGATTTGATAAGCGTAATAGCCATCGGTAATCCAAAGCCACCGATTGACTTCGACAGACAAACAATATCGGGATTTATTCCTGCCTTTTCAAAGCTAAAGAACGTTCCTGTCCGGCCACAACCAGCTTGGATATCGTCAACAATTAATAAAATTCCCCACCGATTGCACAATTTTTCGATTTGTTTTATCCATTCAAGGCTCGCAGCATTAATGCCGCCTTCCCCTTGAACGGTTTCTAAAATAATCGCTGCAGGTAAATCAATGCCGCTTCCTTGATCCTGTATAAAACGTTCCAAATAGTCAATTGAGCTTTGCCCATCAACATATTCATCAAATGGCATAAACACACTGTTGTCCAGCGGAATTCCCGCACCTCTACGTTTCATTGCATTACCAGTTATCGCCAATGAGCCGATCGTCATGCCATGAAACGCATTCGTAAAGCTAATTATCGTTTGTCTTCCCGTTATTTTCCGGGCAATCTTCAAGGCACTTTCCACTGCATTCGTACCAGTTGGACCAGGAAACATAACTTTATAATCTAAGTTACGCGGTTTTAAAATCACTTCATTAAAACGTTCAAGAAATTCTTTTCTTGGCTTTGTCGCCATATCTAAACTATGAATTACACCATTTTGGCGTATATAATCAATCACTATTTCTTGCATAGCTTCATTGTTGTGGCCATAATTCAACGTGCCTGCACCAGCAAAGAAATCAATATATTCTTTCCCATCTATATCCCAAAGCTTATAGCCTTTCGATTGTGTGAAGACTGTTGGCCACCCTCGGCTATAGCTTCTTACTACCGATTCAAGCTCTTCAAATGTTTTCATCTGTTTTTCGCCTACTGTTGGCGTTGTCAATGGACTCATCCTTTATTCTGTTATGTTCGTTATTATTTCTCAATTGGTCCGATTCTAAATTTCAACTCATCTTCATGATCCTCTTGACCTTCTTCTGGAAAGTGTTCAGATGAAAAATATTCGGTTATTAAACATTTCGTATCTAATTTTTGTGCTAATCCTTGAAAAAGACGTTTTGAAGGAACATTTGATGGAGCAACCGTCGCTTCTACATAGCGGATTGAATTTTCTTGCTCACGTTCCAACAACTTGAACAACATGCGAGTTGCCAAGCCTTGCCCTCGTGCAGATTCATCTACTGCTACTTGCCAAATAAATAGTGTGTCCGGTGTATCTGGATGAATAAAACCGGAAATAAAACCAACGGTATCCCCATTTTTATCTTCTACCACAATAGATGTTTCTGAGAATATTTCACACCACATAACATAGCTATAAGAAGAGTTCAGATCAAGAACTCCTGTCTCTTTAATAAGTTCCCAAACCCCTGCACCATCTTCTTTATCCGGTTTCCTAAAAAACAGCTGCTTCCTTCTCGTCTTCGTTCTTTCCTTTATTCCAGTTGTAATAACTGTTCGCCTCCCAATAATTTTATCTTCGTATATAAGGCTATCGGTATTAAAGTATTTCGTCAAAGCGAATTAATTTGGAAATATCCGCATTCTGCTGGATTAATGACGATTTCCAATAAATATTGAACTGCGACTAATAAATGCTAATAAATAATCCAGTATAAGGTCATTTATTAGCTTTTTAGGTCTTTACCCCAAAAAATGAGCCAAAAGAACTATTTTTTAACTTTGACTTGCCACATTATATTGAGGTGTACTCGTTTTCTAATTTTATTTAAAACAGATTGAACGAAAGGATGCTACCAATAAATGGTGCATAATCGGTTATTTTCAATTATTTTTATAATCAGGCACGTCACTTCAAAAATAGCCAATCGCACAAAAAATCAGTAAGTAATTGCATTATTTTTTGTAGAAAAGGGTGAAAATTGCCGTCTAAACTTTGTATATTCGTTAATTTTCAATCGTCATTTCACCCTTTCCGTTTTAATTAAATACAAACACACCATATAATATATACATATATACATTCGTAACACTTCAATAAAGGGAGGGAACGTCGTTGTGAATAACCGGACACGGAAGGAATTATTTGCTCAATTATTTAAAAAAGATCGTAAATCATCTGACAAGAACGAACAAGATAGAGGGAGCACGGATTTTTCTATCCTTTATGAGTACTATAAAACAGTTGCCACGCATCATCCCGATTTAATTTTCGTATTATCTGCAGAGAGAGAAACCCTTTTTCAAAACACGCATCGGGTAAACAAATTATTAGGCTATTCAAAGTCGAAGAAATTAAATTATAAAGATCTCGTTTCTATGGAAACGTACAAAGCCTTACGAAAAAGCTTTGAGCATGCTTTGAAAGGAAGCACAAAAAAACTAACAATTGAAGCAACGAACTCCCACCAAGCTAAAATGCACCTAGATGTGACATTTATCCCGATTAAAATGACTTCAAAAACACCAAATTTTATACACGTAATCGTTCAAGATCGTACTGCTTACCATCACATGCTTAACAATTTGCAGCTTAAAGAAAAGCACTTCAATCATGCCCAAGACCTAGCAGCGATCGGCAGCTGGGAATATGAAATAGCAATCGACAAGTTAACATGGACAGACAATTGCTATGAGTTATTCGGTTTTGATAAGAACGAAAACATGTCTATGGATTTGCCACTCGTATACGTACACGATGAAGACAAAACAAAATTAAGAGAAAAAATTAAGCACGCGATTATAAACGGCGTCAGTTATGAATGTGAATATCGGATCGTACACGGAAAAACCAAAGAAGTACGCTATGCAAATTCTAAAGCTGAAGTTACCTTCTATAACGGAGCACCATATAAGCTGATTGGAGTTGTAATCGATATAACCGAACAACGGCTGGTCGAGCAAGAATTAGCTAATCAAATTAAAAACCTTAAACATATGTTCGATCATTTAGATGTCGGCTTTTGGTTACAAGAATATGAAAGTAGAGATGTATTATATTTATCAAGAGGATTAGCTACGCTTTATGAGTATCCGTTGGAGTCTCTTTATAAGCACAAGACCTTTTGGGAGGACTCCCTTCATCCTGAAGATAAAGAGCAAGCTTTAAAGAACGGGCAATCACTAGAAACAGGACAACCAATTCAGCATTATTATCGTATTTTATGTGGCGACGGATCGGTCAAATGGGTTTTTGATCAAACAATTCCTTGGTTTGACCATGACGGTAAGTTGAACAGGTTGTTTGGGGTTCAACTGGATATTACCCACCAAAGAGAAATGGAACAAAAGCTACAGTATCAAGCGAGCCATGACCCATTAACGTCACTACCTAATCAAAAGAGCCTTTATGAAAAGCTAGAGCATTTCTGCTCGAATGATGCAATTCTTCAATTTGCTTTAATATATGTTGATCTGGACCATTTTAATCGAATCAATCATTCCCTCGGTTACGATATTGGCGATCAGGCCTTACAGAAAGTGGCAAAGCGTATCCAGGTAATGTTGCCAGGAGATAGCTACTTAGCACGCATCAGTGGTAATGACTTTGCAGCGATTGTTCCTACGTACGATCATAAAAAGCAAGTCTTTTCACTAGCCGAACGAATTATTAAACATGTTGGCACATCAATGGAAATTGAAGACTATGAATTATACTTAACCGCGAGTGTTGGACTTAGCTTTTATCCCGAAAATGGGGATAACAAGCTATCGGTTTTAGACGCTGCACATTCTGCTTTATTTCACGCAAAAAAGCAAGGGAAAAATAATTATCAGCTCTATTCATTCTCTAGAGATATTTCAACTTACAAAAAGTATCTACTTGAGCAAGATTTGCGAAGTGCGATTGAACACGAGGACTTTGAACTGTATTATCAACCGGTTGTCCATACGGCAACAAAACGAATTGCCGGAGCAGAAGCCCTTATCCGTTGGAACCACGAAACATGGGGGATCGTATCTCCAAGTGAGTTTATACCAATTGCTGAAGAAAACCACCTTATACACGATCTTGGAAATTGGGTCATCGAAACCGTCTGTGCACAGTTACGAAAATGGAAAGACGGAGGATTTACGATGCGCCCAATTTCAATTAACATATCCCCAATTCGCTTTTTAAAAAAAGGGTTGGTGAATGTTGTTCAACACCATTTAGAAACGTATAACATTCCTGCAAAATATATTCAATTAGAAATAACAGAAAGCACACAGTTAAAAAACGAACGAACTGTCTTGATGACGTTACAAGAGTTGAAAAATCTAGGCGTAAAAATAGCAATTGATGACTTCGGTACAGGCTACGCATCCTTAAGCTATTTAAATAAGTTTCATGCGGATACAATAAAAATTGATCAAACTTTTATTGAACGATTACACGAAATGGACAACCATGATCTAGCGATTGTTTCATCGATTATTTATTTAGCAAAAAAACTGGAAGTAATAACGGTTGCCGAAGGTGTAGAGCTCTATGAGCAATACGAAATTTTAAAACAAAATGAATGTGATTTTATCCAAGGGTATATTTTTTCAAAGCCCGTTCCGGCAAGTGTATACGAGAAACTAATGCGAAAAGGGCATTTAGAGCTACGTAATCAACAAGTCAAAGACAACCAACGGGAAGAACGAAGAAGCTATTACCGTTTAAAATTACCTACATGGGTTCCAGCACAAATGAATATAACGGAAGTGAATAAGCGGAAGGTCGACTTAGGCTCTGCAACAATATTAATAGAAGACATTAGCTTAGGCGGAATAAAAATACTTTCTACATTAAGGCTCCCTGTAAATACGAGTATAAAATTAAATTTCTCCTTTACACTGGTCCATGAAACCTTTGATATAGCTGGAAACATTGTTTGGAAAAAAGAGGGGAATAGAAATGTCTTCCATTATGGCATTTCATTTCGCATTTCTGAGTCGGAAAGAGACCATCTTGCTGGAGCAATAAATCGTCTGACCGTATTAAAGAACACTAAGCAAAAAATTACTGGTACGGGATTTATTGAAGAAAGTCCCGAGGCGTACTTTAATCAAAATCCTTTATAAACAAAGTGGCTCTTTTGCTTGTACAATGAGAAGCAAAAGAGCTTTTTTCAAGCTAGTCATAACTATGCTTATTTATTGTTTACGATATAAAAGTTTTCCATTGCATATGCCTGCACCGTACGTTGCTTTTGAAAGTATGCTTCGATTAATTGTACTGTGTCTTGCTGAATTTCTTTTACAATTGGTTTATTTATAAACATGTCGTAGTTTCCCCCACCCGATGCGCGGTAGTTGTTTAAGACTACCTTGTAGGACTGTTTCATTTTTAGCGGGCTGCCTTTATAGTCAAGTCGAACGATTCGATTACTAGGATTGTTTGCGACATTAATCTCATAATAAATCCCTTCCCACATATCGTAATTATAATGCTGCGCTTTAGGATAAATATAAGAGGGATCTACAACAATAGCACCGTCTTCATCTAACGTAAAATACGTAGCGCTTTTTTCGAGTGCCGCTTTAATGTCTTTACCTGTTAATTCCAAAACAACGAGTGTGTTCGGAAACATATAGTTAAACACAACATCACGCATCGTAACTACTGTTCCGAAGCCAGCTGTTTCATTATTCAGCAAAGATGAGACAGATATATCCACACCGCTCGCATCCTTCTGTACATCTTGAATAAATTGAATAAATGGATGCTTTTTCATTCGAGCTTGATGCGGGTCTGTTATTGTCATATCTCCAATAATATAGCCAATTGGTTCATCAAGCCATTTCTGGGTCGATCTTTCAAAGGCGTTTACAATTGATAAACTATTGATATCTGCCCGTACACCTTCTAAGGTGCAAAGCTGTGCCTGTTTATCTATAAGCCGCCACCCTTGTCCATGAGTAGCCATATCAATCGTTATCTCACTGTACATTTCTCCATTACTTCCTGGTTGTACAACGAGCACACCATTTAGCTTCCCGATAATTTGTCTATGCTGATGCCCTGTTAACAATACATCAATACCATCAATTTCTGTACACATTTGAAATGCTTGATTTTCCCCGGTTAAAGGCTCTAATGGTTCCCCCGTTTCAATATCTCTTTCAAATCCACCATGATAAGATGCAATTAGGATATCCGGCTTTTCAACAGCACGGATATGCTCTACCAACCCTTTTAACGTGGCGTAAGCGTCAATAAATTCAATTCCTTCAATATGATTAGGATTCTCCCATTTAGGAATAAAATGAGTGGTCACTCCAACGACTGCTATCTTTAGGCCTGTTTCACACTTCTTAATAATATACGGCTTTCCGAAAAGAGGTGCTCCCGTAGCTTTATCCAAAATATTAGCAGACAACCACGGAAAAACTGACTCTTTAATCGCTTTCGTTAATACTTTCTTTCCAAAATTAAATTCATGGTTCCCCACGACTGCACAATCGAGACCGATGGCATTCATTACCTCAATAATCGGGTTTTTTTTCTCAGAATGCGCGTTCACATAATGGGTCATTAAAGGCGTGCCTTGAAGTAAATCTCCATTATCAATTATGAGAACAGATCCCCTTTTTTGGTATTCCTTTACGACAGTTGCATACTTAGCAAGCCCTAAATCTGCTTGCTCATTTCTCCCATATCGATGCGGCAAAATATGACCATGGATATCACTCGTAAATAAAATAGTTACGGTTGTTTTTTTTGGCACATAACCCTTCCTTCCCTAAAGTGTTTTAGACAAATCGTGATCTAATCTTTCCAGAAATAATATCAATAATTGTCACCATTACAATAATACCAATTAATATAATACCAACCCGCTCCCAATCTCGAACACTTAAAGCAAATATTAATGGGGTACCAATTCCACCAGCTCCGATAATTCCTAACACAGTTGCTGCTCGAACATTTACTTCCAATCGGTACATAATAAAAGAAAAAAAGTTTGGCAGTACTTGGGGGATGATCGCATAAACGAATGTTTTTACTGGATTTGCTCCAGTTGCAGTTAAAGCTTCCTTGGCACTTAGATCGATCCCTTCAATACTTTCTGAAATTAACTTTCCAAGCATGCCGACTGCTCCGATGCCTAAAGCGAGAACTCCTGCAAACGGTCCAGGTCCTACTGCTTTAATAAATAACAAAGCAAGAACAATATCTGGAAAGACACGTATAAAACTTAAAATAAACTTGTTTGTCCCAATGATCGCTTTTGTTTGGACAATATTTGCAGCCGCCATAAAGGAAAAAGGTATACAGAGTACTGCAGCAATAAAAGTACCCAAGATCGCTATTGCTATTGTATCTAGTAAGCTCCTAAGCAAATCCTCTCCACCGGGATCATATATATAATCTACATCCGGGTGTATAAAACCAGAAAAAATTGACGAGATAACATTCAGCGATGTTTCCTTTATTTCGAATGCAGGCAAGCCAATAAACGCCCACCCATAAATACAAATGACAACTAAACCAATAAAAGCACGTTGCACTGCTTTATTTCGCTTTTCTACATTCATGTTAGTTTCCTCCTTATTTTTGAGCTCACGTAATCAATCAATAAAACAACGATTAACGTGTAGATAATAATGGAGGTTGTTTTTTCATAGTCCAAGAAACCTAGTGTTTTTTCATAATACAAGCCGATTCCACCAGCACCAACTAATCCTAACACGGCGGCAGCACGTATATTTATCTCAAAAGCATAAAGAAAAAATGACATAAAGGAAGCCATCACTTGGGGCACGACACCAAATACGATCCACTTTATTTTATTTGCACCAACGGCTGTCATTGCTTCCATTGGACCTGGATCAATCGACTCAATCGATTCATAAAATAGCTTAGCGATAATGCCGAGCGAAAAGAACATCAGAGCAAAGATCCCTGGAATCGGACCTATTCCAAAAACAGCTACAAATAAGGCGGCGATTAATAATTCAGGCAACGTTCGAATGAAATTAAGAATTAGGCGGGCTGGCACAGTGATCCATTTTGTATGAAATACATTTCTCGCTGCAAAAACAGATAGAATAAAAGCTAGTATCCCTCCTAAGGTCGTGCCCACAACCGCCATTCGTATCGTTTCTAAAATTGGCGAGGTTATAACCGTAAAATAACTCCAATCCGGCGGCACCATGCGAATTACTAGGTCAAACATTTCGGGAAGCCCTTTAACTAATTCGGAAAATGAAATCTCTATTTTCCAACTTCCGGCTATTAATAAAAATACAATAGTGACTGAAATAATAATGTATTTCCACTTTTTAGGCGTGAGTAGGCGATCAACAACTATTTTTCCATCCATATTCATTCGCCTGCGCTCCTCGGCATATCCACGTCTAAGCTTCGGGCATAAATAATATCGAATACATCATCCGTCGCTTCCTCTGCCGTACCATCAAAAACAACTTCTCCTTGCTTCATCCCTATAATTCTCGTTGCATATTTCCTTGCCAATTCAATTGAATGGAGATTAACGATCATCGTTATATCCAACTCTTGATTAATTCGACGTAGATCGTTCATTACTCGATTCGTTGTAAGTGGATCAAGCGAAGCAACCGGTTCATCTGCTAAAATAAATCGCGAGCCTTGAGCTAATGCTCGAGCGATCGAAACACGTTGTTGCTGGCCACCCGAAAGTTGATCGGCTCGAATGTACGCTTTTTCGGCAATATTGACCCGATGTAGCGCATCGATAGCTCGCTTTTTATCTTCCTTAGGAAACAACCCTAAAATCATACGAAACGTGGAATGATACCCAACTCGACCAGATAATACATTTCTTAGCACGGTAGAACGTTTGACGAGATTAAAGTTTTGAAAAATCATTCCGATATCGCGGCGTATTCGATACAATTCGTTTCCTTTCGCCTTCGTAATAGATTGATTATTAATTACGATATCTCCTTCACTTATTTCAATGAGTCGATTAATAGAGCGAAGCAATGTTGACTTACCTGCACCAGACAAGCCAACGATAACGACAAACTCTCCTTGCTCTATACGTAGATTTATATTATTTAACCCTCTCGTACCATTTGAATATACTTTGGAAACACGCTTCATTTCGATCAATTTTCTTTTCCCACTTTCTCTTGAAAATGCGCAAAAAGAGGCCAACATAATTGTCTATTTCGTCAGCCATCCTTTTACGAAACTTATTGAATTAGTTCGTGTTCGATCACTCTACTTCAGCACTTACTTTCTCCTCGTACTCTCGTACTATGTCAAAGTTACTATCCTCGGATTTCACATAGCCTTCATGTGAATAAATTTCCCGAATAATTTCACGACCTTCCTCGTCCTGACCGATAGCAATAAACGCATTCGTAATCGCTTGCTTCATTTCTTCATTTATTTCTGGACGTACAGCAATTGTGTCGTTCGGAATGCCTTCGGTAAATTGTAAAACACTTGTTTCATCAAATACATTTTCATAATCACCCGCTACAATATTTCGTGCATCCTGGAACGTCACCGCTACATCAATATCCTTATTTAATAGCGAGATAACTGCTTGGTCGTGCCCTTTTAACGTAACTGGATTTACATCATCCAGTGGGTGAACACCTGCTTCCATTAATGTAGCTGCTGGCCAAACAAATCCTGCAGATGAAGTTACGTTTTGATAGCCTATTTTCTTCCCTTTTAAATCTTCAATAGTTTGAATATCTGAATCTGCTCGGACGATAAACATTGATTTATAAAAATCAACAAGCTCTTCAGTCGGCGAACCATCATCGTTTACGCCATAGCGCTGCGCCTGTAAGATTACTTCGGCTGCTCCTTGTTCTTTAGCAAGCACATAAGCAGTAGGTGGTAAAAAGCCTACATCTACCTGTTCCGAGTCCATCGCTTCGATAATCGTATTATAATCTGTTGACACACTTACTTTAACGGGAATATCAAGCTCCGCACTAAGCAATTCTTCTAAAGGCTTTGCTTTTGCTTCTAACGTATCTGCGTTTTGTGAAGGAACAAATTGAACAGACAATTCCTCTATTTCAGATTTCGCCTCACCATTTCCACAAGCTGCGAGAATTCCCATTAACACTACAAGTGAAAGTAAACAACTTAACTTTTTCATCGATAATAAACCCCCATAATATAATTTTCATTCGTGCGCGTACATGGGTTATGTAATGGACCATTCATTTAACGCATAGAATTATTCGCTCCCATCTTTTTGACGTTGTTCTTGTACATACTTAAGTGTACCGTTCATTTGTTTACTCCCTGTTAATCACTTGTAAACGTATTGTTATTTATTCCGCCCTAATTTAAATTAAGCGCAACAAAAAGGCCTCGCCTATTAAAAAGACGAGAGCCATCCAAACTATGTTTTATAAATTTAGTTCGTATTTTCTTTATACGTAATATGTATGCCTACTTCCTCTAGCGCGTTCAGAAAGCGATTGAATCGCTCACCAGTTATTACTTGTTCGATTGCGAGAACGCCTTTTTCAGTAATTGCTCCTTCTGCTAGCCACTGAGCGAGCACAACCGCAGGCATCGCGGTCGTCTTTGCCATGGATGTAATATTTAACTCGTGATCAAAGTGATCAATCATTTCCCACTGATGCTTCGCTCGCCTGCCATCTTTCGTTCCCTCTACAATTACTCGCAATACAGTAATATCCTCTAACGAACTCCCTTTCAAGCTTGGCTCCAATATTTTACGCGAAAAGTCCCTTGGGCTTACTGCTTTACCATCTATTTCTACAGGTTCTTTATTTAAAAAACCTAATTCAGCAAGTACGTGCATCTTTTCCCAATGCCCTCGGTAACGTACCGTTTTTTCATACAGCTTATCGACTTTATCTTTAAGCGTATAGGCCGTACTATGAGCATCGGTAATAATCGCCTCACATTCTCCTACTGGCTCAGAGAAAGTTATTTTTTCAAGCCCAGAAAAGGGGGGGACTTCTACTCGTTCGCCCGCTTCAACCGCTACTGCTGGATTCATATACAAATTTAATAAGCTCTCCAGTCGAAAGACGACTTGATAATGCAGCGGAGGCAAGGGGTGACGAGGCAATCCACCGCAAAACAAAACGGCTTCCTCTGCATGATCAAGCAAATCAATGCCTCTTCTTGCGAGGATATTAACAATTCCCGGTGCAACGCCACAGCCTGGCATTAGTATGACACCAGCTTCCTCCGCCTGTTTATGAAGCTTTAACTTCGTAGAAAATCCCGCGCCAACGAGGTCAATTAAATGACAGTTCGTTCGGATTGCGGCCTTCGATGCAGCCATGCTTAACGAATGTGGCAAGCAGGAAACGACAATGTCTGCCCCTTGTATCGCTAGAGATATGCTTTCTTCCGATGATAAATCAGCAACTTCTCCAATTATCGCACAATCCTTCCTCAGCCGATGTATGTTATCTTCAATTGCATCTACAGCAGTTACAGTTGAAAACGCCCGATTATTTGCAAGCTCCTCCGCTACTGTTTTTCCGATCATCCCTAGCCCTAACACAACTGCATGCATGAATTGGCCCTCCTCGTAAATTACGTTTAGTTGTTCAGATTCACTTGATACATCGCCGCACGCCTATGTTTATGTATTTGTATCAATTTTTTTACATTTACGTTCACGGTAGTTCGTTACGCGTGATGCATTTTAATAAGGACCGTATCCAATTAGAACACTAATTACCATAAAGGATGCCCCTGCTAAAATCCACCAGAGCATGAGTGGCATTACCCACCTTACCCATTTTTCATACGGAATTTTAGCAATACTTAACCCTGCCATTAAGATAGCTGAAGTCGGAAACAGCGCGTTTGTGAAGCCATCCCCTAATTGATACGCTAGTACAACGCTTTGTCTCGACACCCCTAATAATTCACCAAGCGGAGCCATGATTGGGATCGTCGTAGCCGCTTGACCACTTCCGGACGGTACGAAAAAATTAAACAATACTTGGAAAAAATACATACCCGTTGCCGATAAATATCCCGGAAGCCACGATAACAATTGCGCCGAGCTGTGAATAATTGTATCCATAATTTGCCCATCATTTAAAACTACGACAATTGCACGTGCCAACCCTACAATTAGCGCGCCATATGTTAATTCCTTAGCGCCATCGATGAAATGATCTGCGAGCTCGCTCGGCGTATTTCCACCAATTAACCCAGAGAGGATTCCGACGGCTAAAAAGATTGCTGCCAAGTCCGTACTCGTGCTCCACCCATTGAATACACCATAAATGATTAATCCGAAACCAGCTGCTACTACGAGAAGAACTAATTTATGTCTTAACGTAAACGGTACATCTTCTATCGTTGCAGCGATTTCACTATCCTTTTCCAAGTCATAGACTAGACTATGATTCGGGTTCTTTTTTACCTTTTCGGAATAAGCAATAATATACCAAGATGCAATAGCAACAAGCGTCAGTTGAATAATTATTCGAAGTCCCAACCCTGAAAACAGCGGTAGGCCTGCGATTCCTTGAGCAACGCCTACTGTAAATGGGTTAAGAAATCCTCCAGAAAAGCCAGCCATTGCTCCAATAAAAACAATCGCCATACCTGTAATCGCATCCATACCGAGGCTTCTAGCCAACACGACACCCATTGGAATAAAAATTAGCGTAGATTCTGCCATCCCAAATGTTGCGCCACCTAATGAAAAAATGAGCAATGTAATTGGAATAAGCAGCTTTTCTTTATTTCTTAAACTTAGCACTAGCTTAGAAATCCCCGCTTCAATTGCTCCCGTTCGATTAATCATTCCAAACGATCCACCAATAATGAAAATAAGAAAGACAATCCAGCCAACCTCTCCCATTCCTGTTGGTATCGATGTAAATATTCCAGTAATCGGGACCGGTGATTGCTCTATCCTTTCATAGGAATCCGGATCGATAACAACGACCCCTGTATCTGGATTTTCTACACGTTCAAACTGACCTGCAGGGACGAAATACGTTGCGACCGTAACAACGACAATAATACTGAAAATCAACACAAATGTGTGCGGTATTTTCAATTTCAATGTATTCACTCCTTAAATTTCTATACTAATTGCTATGCTCGGTCAAACACGTTCATCGAATAGTAGATAACGCTTACATTTTCTTAAAAAAGAAGTATAATTATTTGTAGAACAAGATTGTTGTACAATTACAAGCAGTTTACAACATTGAATACA
This sequence comes from Virgibacillus sp. W0430, assembly GCF_051846935.1. Taxonomy (NCBI): domain Bacteria; kingdom Bacillati; phylum Bacillota; class Bacilli; order Caryophanales; family Bacillaceae; genus Virgibacillus; species Virgibacillus sp. W0430. The sequence continues at coordinate 65,225 of NZ_JBPYCS010000012.1, read as the reverse complement.
CGGTGTCAAGAAGATTCAAACAATTTTAACTAGTTATTCAAATTATGTATAATCGTGTATAATGACTATAATTGTACTCTTAATATAAGTGGGTGATCATACATGAGAAAAAAACAATCGGTCGAGCAAACGGTATATGAAACCTTAAACGAGGCGATACTCTCTCGAGAACTAGCTCCCGGAAAACAGCTTGTAGAAACAGCCATTTCCTCACAATTAAATGTAAGTCGTACACCCGTCCGAAATGCAATAAGGAAGCTTGCTGTAAATGGATTAGTTAATATTTATCCAAACAGAGGTGCTTTTGTTGCAAGTCCAAGCAAAGAGGAGATCATCCAGGCGTTTGATCTTAGAAAAGATCTGGAAACAATGGCGGCAATAAAAGCATTACACCATTTAAATGAAAAAGAATTTAATCGAATGAGGCTCTTTTTACAAGAAGAAGAAGATGCTTTAAAAAAGAAAAGCCTTGTTGATTATTTAAATGCCAACAAAAAGTTTCATATGGTTATTGCGCAAAATTCCGGAAATAAGTTTCTAGCAGAGTTTATAGAACGGTTAATAAATCAAACAAATATTTATTTGATTTTGTACGATTCTTTCTTTGAAAACACAACGACACCTCCAGTTAGTCCTTTGGAACACCAAGAAATTTTACAGCTATTACAAGCGAAAAAGTCTACTGAACTCGAACAGAGCTTGCATCATCACTATAAGCATGCAATTGATAGCTTATCGATACATGAAAATGAATATAAAGAGATTCATGACTTATTTTAAATTGAGACTAAGGCACCCTTTTTCACTAATTGCACCATTAATGGGATTCGATTCCTACTTATTTTTGGTGAATGAAATAGGGTGCTTTCTGTTATCGTGGTGGCAAATGAAGCGATAATGCGCCATACATACCAGCTGTATTCCCTAGGGAAGCCGAATGTATATTAATCGGAAGAAAGCTTTCTAAAATAGAAGCCTTTACTTGGTCTGATATCATACTTACAATCCTTTCTTGCTCCATAATCCCTCCTCCCAAAATAATAGTAGAAGGGTTAAAAATATGAACGATCGATATAATACCTAGTACGATTTCCGACACCCAATTTTTTATGAGCAGCTGTACACGCTCATCGCCTTCCATATACTTTTCCATTATCGTTTTACCATTTGTAAGCTGAGGATCTATCTTTTCCGCTTGTTGCACGAGTGTAGTAGTGGAAGCATACTTTTCATAACAGCCTTGTAAGCCACAATTACAGCGATACCCGAACGGATGGGTTATCATATGGCCAAATTCCGCAGCAAATCCACTTCTTCCGTAGTAAATTTCTGAGTCATATACAATCGCTCCACCTATTCCTGTGCCATACGCCAAATAAATAAAATCTCCTACGTGCTTGCCTAGTCCAAAGTAACTTTCACCTAGTGCCGCTGCATTCACATCATTTTCTACCTGTACTGGAACTTGAAAGTAGTCCTCTAGCGTTCCTTTTAGTGAAAGACCCGATGAATTCGGTATATTTGCTGATTCATTCACGATAATACCGTTTTTTCGATCAATTTGACCTGGCACACAGACACCGATCCCAGTGATCCCGTCTATTTTTTTCAGCTTTTCGATTACGGTATTTAATATGTACTCGCCACCTTTATAACTTTCCGTTGCATACTCCGTTTGATGCTCCATTACCCCTTTTTCGTTGGCGACCCCTAACTTAACCGAAGTTCCACCAATATCTATCATCGCTATTTTCATATTATTCATCCTTAGCTCTCCATATTTACACATAGATTAATGGTAAATGACATTTTCGCGTTGTAGACTCCCTCCTTTACAAATGTATTACATACTTATTAGTTTAGAAGTTTTATAGAGGATTTTAAGATTGGTGTGAATTGGTGTGGTAATGTTGCATAATATTTTTAAGCTATACGCCTTATGCTTAGGCACAATTCTATCGCGCAAGCTATGAAAAAACAAGACCGTTTTAGTTAATAAATTGCTTCTATATTTAGTTAAGGCTTTTCAACTCGCACCCATAGCTCTCTATATTGTATGGCGAATTAAAAGCAGTCACTTTACGAAATGACTGCTCTTGCACGAAGATGAACGATATTTTACGTCCCACAAAAGGTTCGATACGGTGTGTCAGCGTTCGAAGCCTGCTGGTATGATGCCTTTTCTTCTGTATGCGCATACGGTGTAGATAATACATGTACGAGCTCTTTTACTACACGCGTATCTCCATGTTCAACTGCTGCGTTCAGCGCTTCTTCTACACGATGATTTCGTGGAATGACGGCTGGATTATTGCTTTGCATTAACGTATGAATTTCTTTATTTGAAGCTTGCTGCTTGTTCTTCCTTTTTTTCCAGCGTTGATGCCATTGCTTAAATTCCTTTTCATTATAAATTGAATGGTTGCCCCATTTGTCGTTCGTTAAGGCAATAAATGTATTCGTATAATCCGCCTTATGCTTTTTCATAAGGTCAAGTAAGTCACTAATGAGCTTTTCGTCTCCAGGCTCTTTATTTATTAGGCCGAGCTTTGAACGCATACCATTCTGCCAGTACTCTAAAAACCGATCATCATAGGAAGAGAGTACGTCTTGGGCAATTTTAATCGCTCTTTCTTTTTCTTTATGAAACAGCGGTAATAATGCTTCAGCAAATCGGGCTAAATTCCAGCCACCAATTGCAGGCTGATTTCCATATGCATATCTTCCCGTCTGATCAATAGAACTAAAAACAGTAGCTGGATCAAAAGCGTCCATAAATGCACAAGGGCCATAGTCAATCGATTCTCCGCTTATTGTCATATTATCCGTATTCATAACACCGTGCACAAAGCCAACGAGTTGCCATTTAGCAATTAGCGCCGCTTGTCCATCGATTACCTCTTTATACAGTTGTATATATCGGTTATCCACATTAAGCGCATTTGGATAATGGCGTTTGATGACATAATCTGCCAGGCACTGAAGTTCATCTAATGACCCCCATGCTGCAGCATACTGAAATGTACCAACTCGGATATGGCTTGACGCTGAACGCGTGAGGATTGCGCCAGGGAGTTCTTTTTCCCGCAAAATACTTTCTCCAGTAGAAACTACCGCCAAGCTCCGTGTCGTCGGAATGTGTAATGCATGAAGCGCTTCACTAATAATATATTCCCGCAACATCGGGCCAAGGGCTGCACGTCCATCACCACCACGAGAATAAGGGGTCCGTCCTGCGCCTTTCAATTGAATATCAACGCGATGTCCCTCTGGTGTAATTTGTTCACCGAGTAAAATAGCACGGCCGTCCCCCAGTCGTGTGAAATTTCCAAATTGGTGACCAGCATACGCTTGTGCAAGCGGCTTGGATTGTGGTGGTATCGCATTCCCGCTCAACCACTTCACCACTTCTTCTGCTTGAAAGGATGTACAGCTTAGTCCTAACTGCTCCGCTAATCCTTCATTAAATAGAACAATGGCAGGATCCTTGACAATGGTCGGATGAATATGTGCAAAAAACCGCTTAGGGAGCTTTGTATAACTGTTTTCCAAATTCCAACAGGTCGTTTTATTTTTGGACATACGATCACCTTCTTTTTTTAGGGTTTACGTACAGCTTTATTATCATTCCTTTTTTATGGTAATTATTTTCTCATACTACTAAAAAAGAAGTACATTTCCAAATTAGGATCGCCTTTTAAATTAAAAGGCAATACGCTTAAGATAAAAAAAGAATAGGATGCACCAAGAGAATACCACATCCCTCATTGATACACCCTTTACCCTTTAAAACCCAATTGTTTTCTACTCTGTGAGAAATGCATCGCATCGAGATTATAGAAGCACACTACGATAGATCGTATTATTGACTTAACAAATTAGGCAACCATAGCGTAAGTGCTGGGATAAACGCAACAACAATAACCATTGCCATTCCTACTGCAAAATAAGGCACTAAATCCTTAAGTGTATCCTCCATGCGAATTTTTGCAATTCGACAAGAAACAAATAGCGAAGTACCGACTGGAGGGGTGAATAAACCTACAGATAGTGTGCATAACATAATAATCGAAAAATGCATTGGGTCTATTCCCATTTCTGCAGTGATTGGATAAAAAATAGGTACAAAAATGAACAGGTTTGGTACTGTATCCAAGAACATTCCACCAAGTGTCATGACGAGAATAATTACTAACAATAATGCCCAATTCGGCAGTCCAAAACCAAGTAAAATATCGGAAATAAGTTTAGGCACTCCTTCATTAATAAGCACCCATGAAAAAATCATACTCGAACAAACGATAAACATGACAACTGTCGACGTATAAACCGTATCACGTAAAGCACGAGCAATTTGTCGAACATTAAGGGATCGATATACGAAAACAGAAATGACAAATGCATAAACGGCTGCCAATGCCGCCGCCTCGGTTGCAGTGGCAATGCCCATCGCAATGCTCAATACCAAAAAGATTGGTAAAACAATCGTTAATGACGCATTTAGCAGATTTTTTCCAATCTCCTTAAGTGTTGCTCTTTGCTCACGTGGATACTTACGCTTAATCGAAATCGTAATTGTAAGTACCAAGTAAGCAAGAGATATTAGGATTCCTGGAATCGCACCTGCCAAAAACATTTCTCCAACGGAAAGTTTGGATAACCAAGCAATAATAATGATCACACTACTCGGTGGAATGATAACACCGACAACGGACGCAGATGCGTTTAAAGCGGCGGAAAAAGATGCTGGATAACCCTTTTTTTTCATCTCAGGCATGAGCACGCCACCTACCGCGGCTGCATCTGCTGCTGCCGAACCGGATACCCCAGCCATACCCATATTAGTAACAACGGATACGGATGCTAATCCACCCGGTAGTGAACGAACTAGAGAGTTTGCTAAGTTAATAATACGCTTTGCCACTCCGCCATGTTCCATAATACTACCCATTAATATAAAAAACGGAATAGCTAAAAATGCGAATGATTGTGTACTCGTAAAGAATCTCTGAGTTACTATCTCCAAAGATATCCCTTCCACGATAATATAAAATAAAGCAGAGGCACCCATTGCAAATGCAATCGGAACACCTGCAAGCATTAATACGAATAAGCTAATAATCATTACCCAAATCAAAGTGCCTTGCCTCCTTCTTGTAAATCACCCTTACTCATAATCATTACTATTGTTTGATAAATGATGACGAGCGAAACTCCTGTAAAACTACAGCTAACAGACCAATATAACCACGATTTAGAAATACCTAGAAGCGGCATCGTATGATTTTGTACGGCACTCGCTAAACTAAAGCTAGATATTGTTATATATACTGAAAAAAACAACATAACAGCCTTTACAAAAAACGCCAAAATGACTTGAATAGGCTTAGGTAGTAACTTTGCAAAAAACTGAATATCTATATTTTCATTGTCATATGTAACATTAATCACTGCCAAAAATACAATCCATGGAAAGAGGAGCTCAACCAACTCATACGTAAAAGCAATTGGGACATCGAAGAAGTATCTGGCAATAACATTAAAAAACACGACTGCAGTAAGCAAGACCATGAGTGCACTGGTAAAAGCGATAACTACTTTTGCCAACAGCTCAAAAATGTCTTTAACTGACCGAATCTGAATCATCTTCATTTTTTGTCCTCATTTCTCTAGTAAAATAAATATTTATAGAATAACAACTTCCCTTCTAATTAACCGTGAGAAGGGAAGTTGTACACTTCTGGATATTAAAAGCTCTTCGCAAATTATTTACTTCTATATTCTTCTAAGAAGCTTTGTAGATCGTCTAAAACATCCTTGCCAATCTTATCTTCAAATTGCTGATAAACAGGTTGTACCGCTTGTTGGAAAGCAGCTTTGTCTGGATTTGTAACCTCTTTGAAGTCCCCTTCAATTTCGCCTAAAACCGCTGCTTCTGTTTCGGCTTCAAAGGCTCTTGCTGCTTCTGTTGCCTCATCCGCAGCTTTTTGAATTAATTCTTGTGTTTCGGAATCTAAACTATCCCAAAGCTCCTGGTTCATAATAAATGGCGCATGATAAAAGATAATATCCGTCATCGCTAGGTAGTCCTGAACCTCATGGAAGTTCGAATCTCTGATTGCTGTAAGTGGATTAAATTGACCATCAATTGCGCCTTGTTGTAAACCAAGATACACTTCTGTAAATGGCATTGTCGTCACTTGGCTACCTAAAGCTTCAAATGTTGCAATAGGTACAGGCTCATTTGGGCTACGAATGGAAGCACCTTTCATATCTTCCGGTCCATTAATCGGGCTTGCGTTTGTCGTTATTTGCGAAAATCCAATGCTAAACGTATTTAACATTTTAATTCCTTCTTCTGTTGAAGCTTTCTTCAATAAGTCACCATAGGACCCATCTAAAGCGGCATGTGCTTCGTCTGCACTTTCAAACATAAATGGTAAATCTGTTGCAGAGAATTCTGGCATTATTTCTGCTAACACTCCACTACTGGATAGTTGAAAATCTAAAGCACCTACTTGAACAGATTCGACCATTTCATTATCCGTACCTAACTGTTCATTCGGAAATAAATCTATAGTAATACGACCTTCGGATTCTTCTTCTAAGATCTCTTTAAACTTCTGAGCAGCTACACCTCTAATGGAATCTTCCACCGTGTTAAAGCCAACACTCCATTCATAGGATTCACCGGATGAATCCGAAGAACTCTTTTCATCTGACGCTTTGTCACCACATGCGGACAAAATTAATAGACCAAGTAATGCAAATACAAGTGTTCCTTTTGATAATAAAGATTTCATACTAATATACACCTTCCTTAATTAGTAAAACGTAATGTACTTCAAGTTTTCCGAACTAGATGATAGACTTAGAACGCATGTCAGCACACAAAATTGAATTAAAATATTATTGCGTTCTAGTTCTAAAAAACTAGAGTGTAAAGCTTAATTGGAAATAATTAACCATCTCTTGCAGTTCATAAGCATATGTCGCCTAGAAAATGAGGTTACTGCTAGAGATGTACATATGCATTGATCGCTAATTGTCACCTCCTTAAAGTTATCCAAAAAGTAAAGCAATACATATATAAAGCTACGTAGTATACAAAGGATCAATAAAAGCATACACGCACACGAAAAGGGCTATGTAGAACGTGTTTTCTTTTTCAATAAGCAAATCGTGTTTCGACAGTCGACAATCGACAAAACTTTTGGCAAACAGGTATAGGCTCCATTTTCCAAATCGCACCAGTGTAATGTGTGTAACCGTTTACTTGTGCGACAATGATTAAATGGTCAGCCTTTATAAGGTTAAGCTGCAGACGTTGTTGTGTTATCACACCATAGTGTTACGCTTTGGAAATGCACTATACTTGGAAGTTGCAATTTATTTCACAAGGGCTTTTAACGGTTGCCTAGCGTATGAACATTGGAGATAGTACGCATTAAAGAGATATACTTAAGTAGTTAATGGTCCGCACAAGGCAAATAGAGGATAAACCTTTCTGTAAAAGCTACGTAACATTCAGAATTTAATAATCATACTACCCTACCCAATAGATAATTACAAATGAAACCACAAAACAACCATTTTATCGTAATTACAACGATAAATCGCTTTCATAGAACCGTACGCCAACTTCAATATGTTTTAGTCTTTTGTATATATATACTTTATTGTCGTAACATATTTACATACATTCCATTAATAAATTTCCAGACCATTTTCCCATGTCATCTGACTTTATTATAGAGCAATTCTGTCTTTCGCTCAATCGACAAATTGTCTAAACAACTCTCTATTCTTACTTATTAATTGTATGAAGGAATCTACTCATTGCAGCAGCTGTCGACCTGATCCATACATTAGCCCTTTAATACAGCGTTATTATTGTAGCGTTATTTTACGCATTGCACTTCCAACCGTTACCAATGATATGACATTTGTCATTTAAAAGTCATGACATATGCGTCTAATTTCGAATCTATATTTTCCTTATAATTAAAATTAGAATTGAACGAGGAGGAAACACAATGTCTAAAGATAAAATAAATACATTACATAAAAGTGTGAAGCCATACGCGAATGCAAACAATAAAAAAAGCACAATCCAACTTTTAAATACAATTCCACCACTTCTTCTCGTGTGGACGTTAGCATACCTTAGTTTATCCGTTTCGATCTGGCTTACTATTGGACTAGCTTTGATTGCTTCCGGTTTTATCGTAAGAACGTTTATTATTTTTCATGATTGTACACACGGCTCATTTTATAATAGTAAAAGTAAAAATGATGTCCTTGGCACGATTACTGGTGTATTAACTTCATTTCCATATAAAAAATGGAAAAGAGAGCATGCCATACACCATGCCTCCAGCTCTAATCTTGATAAAAGAGGCGTTGGTGATATTTGGGTAATGACGGTAGAAGAATACACGAATGCCTCTAGGTGGCAACGTATCGCTTATCGCCTCTATCGCAATCCGATCGTTATGTTCGGTCTTGGGCCACTCTTTTTAATACTTGTATCCAATCGTTTTAACCGAAAAGACGCAAAGAAAAAGGAGCGAAACAACACATATCTTATTAATTTTCTTATCCTTACCCTAGCGGCAGTAATTATTTTCCTTTTAGGATGGAAAGCGTTTCTGCTCGTTCACGGTCTTTCATTATATATGGCGGGGGCATTAGGGATCTGGTTATTTTATATTCAGCACACGTTTGAAGACTCCTATTTTGAGGAGGAATCCGACTGGAATTATGTCAAAGCAGCAGTCGATGGCAGTTCTTATTATCAATTACCTCGCGTTTTACAATGGTTAAGTGGCAATATCGGGTATCATCATGTTCACCATTTAGCACCGCGCGTACCAAATTATAACTTGGAAGAGGCACATGAAACGACACCGCCCCTTCAACATGCAACAACGATTACAATTAAAACAAGCTTGGATTCCCTTCGTTATCGTTTATACGACCCTGAAAGCAAATTATTTATTACATTTGGCGAATTTAAGCGTCGCAACCGAATGGTAACTACAAAAGCGAAGCAAGCCTTGCTTAAGCCTACGAGCCGAACAAGTATGCAAAGCAAATAGATTCAAACACGTTCAGCCATCTTAAAAGAGGTGGCTGTTTTAATGCGTGAAAAGTTGATACAATAGTAATGAATTATGGGAAGGAGATGTAGCATGCATAGATGGTATAGTATTTTCCCAAAAAACCCTTGGCTAAGCATTTATACGTGGATCGCTTTTTGTTTGCTGCCTTTCTTTTTTATTTTTAAATCTTCCTCCCCATTCGAAATATTAATCGGGATTTCTTTATTATTGTTATTTTTTCTTTCGTATCGATTTTCCTTCAAATCGAAAAGTGGACTCGTCTACATGTGGCTTAGTTTTGAAATGATCATTAATATTGCCATGACACTATTATTTGGCTTCGTTTATTTTGCATTGTTTACCGCTTTTTTCATAGGGAATATTAGAAGCACAACTGGTTTCTTTATTATGTACGGAATGCATATTCTTACAACACTCGGAGCAGTTCTAGCAGGCTTTTTTATAAAAATTGACCTTCTATTGCCCCAGGTGCATTTTATACTGCTTTGCTTAATCGGCACTGTACTATTGCCTTTTCATTTATATAACCGAAATAAGCAGGAAAACCTCGAAGGACAGTTAGAGGTTGCCAACGAGCGAATTTCAGAGCTCGTCGTTTTTGAAGAAAGACAACGAATCGCTCGTGACCTTCATGATACACTCGGACATAAGCTCTCCCTTATCGGTTTAAAAAGTGATCTAGCAGCTAAATTGCTAACAAAAGACATAGAGCGGGCAAAAGGAGAGCTGATAGATATCCGCACAACCGCTAGCTCTGCTTTAAAAGAAGTGCGTGAGCTCGTATCCGATATGCGCTCCAAAAAATTAAAAAATGAAATTATTCGAGTACAGCAGATTTTAAAAGCGGCAGAAATGGATCTCACCATTCATGGAGAGCCGGACTTTGAACCGATTTCTCCGCTTGTCGAAAACATTTTATGTATGTGCATGAAAGAAGCCGTCACAAACGTTGTAAAGCATAGTTACGGCAATTCGTGTACGATCCTCTTCAAGCAAACTGCGAATGCATTTGTTATCAAAGTGACAGATGATGGGATCGGTATTCCTCAAATGGATGCTGGAATGCCGGGAAGTGGGATTGATGGCATTAAAGAACGACTTGAATTTGTAAATGGCCATTTAAAGATTGAAGCAAACCAAGGTACTGCTTTAACGATTACTGTGCCAATTATTATAAAACAAATAAACCGAGGTGAATAAACGTATGATCCGTATCGTAATTGCCGAAGATCAGGGAATGCTGCTTGGTGCTTTAGGGGCTCTTTTAAGTATGGAGGATGATTTTGAAGTAGTTGGTATGGCTGAGAATGGCAAGGACGCTGTTTCCTTAACAAAGGAACATTCACCCGATATTTGTATTATGGATATTGAAATGCCGTTAATGAACGGATTGGATGCAGCGGAACAGTTGAAGGATGATCCTTGCAAGGTAATTATTTTAACAACATTTGCCCGAGCCGGCTATTTTGAACGTGCTCGAAAAGCAGGTGTCCGTGGCTACTTATTAAAAGACAGCCCGATTGAAGATTTAGCAAATGCGATTCGTTCCATTATGGATAATCGTCGCATTTATGCACCTGAGCTTGTCGATATAATCTACAGTGATGATTTAATCGAAAACCCGCTAACCGCAAGAGAAACGGAAGTATTACATCTTGTCTCAAAAGGGAAGTCAACAAAAGAAGTTGCCGAAGAACTGTTCTTATCGCCTGGAACCGTCCGTAATTATATGTCTGTTATATTAGATAAACTACAAGTAAGTAATCGAATCGAAGCCATCTCCCTTTTTACAGAAAAGGGATGGTTTAAATAAAGAAAATACAACTCTTACTCCGGTTTCTGCTGACTTCTCACTATCCAGTCTTATATCGCTATAAGATTTTGCTGTAGATCAGTGAGATCTCCCCAGTTAAGGTACGGAACTCTTTCCCTCCATCTATCTGCCATATATAACACCGCATGATCTAGTAGCTACTGGACTTCAACTTCTTTAACAATCTTATCCTCATGCGTTGCCTCCTATATGATTTATGTTCGTCAGACGAGAGGCTTGCCTCGAGCTTCCTTCAGATTCCACTTCACCATGGACACCCTTGCTTTCGTCTATGTGCATACCGCTACAAGGTCGCACTCGGGACTTTCACCCGTTAGAGTTCGCCCATGCCTGGAACACATCAAAAAGGGCTCTGCAATAAATAGTGTTAGTGAATTTTCTTCACCAACACTATTTGACAAAGAGCCTCAAAAAGCCTCCCCCACAAATGTGAGAGAGGCTTGATATACGTAATCTACTATTAACGTTTTGAGAACTGAGGAGCTCTACGTGCGCCTTTAAGACCGTATTTTTTACGTTCAGTCATACGTGAATCACGTGTTAAGTAACCTTCACGCTTTAATGTTGTACGGTAGTCTGGATCTGCTTCCAGTAGTGCGCGAGCAATACCGTGGCGGATTGCGCCCGCTTGGCCAGTAAGTCCACCTCCGTGAACATTTACCAATACATCATATGTGCCTTCTGTTTCAGTCGCAACAAGCGGCTGCTTTAGAATTAGACGTTGTGTTTCATATGGGAAATACTCTTCTGCGTCACGTTTATTAATTAGTACGCGTCCTGTACCAGGTACAAGGCGAACACGTGCAGTTGAAGTTTTACGACGACCTGTGCCGTAGTATTGTACTTGTGCCAATGGTGTAACCTCCTTTTAATTAACCGCGAAGCTCGTAAGCTTCTGGTTTTTGTGCTTGATTTTTATGTTCTGGTCCTCTATATACGTGCAATTTCTTAATCATTTTACGACCTAAAGGCCCTTTTGGAAGCATGCCTTTAATTGCAAGCTCGATCATTCTTTCAGAATAATTTGTACGCATTTCTGCTGCACTGCGTTCCTTTAAACCACCTGGGTAGCCAGAGTGACGATAGTACTTTTTATCACTTAGTTTATTTCCAGTAAGTTCAATTTTTTCTGCATTAACGATGATTACATGATCACCAGTATCAGCATGCGGTGTATACGTTGGCTTATGCTTTCCACGAAGGATAGAAGCTACTTCACTAGCTAAACGTCCAAGACGCTCACCTTCTGCATCCACAACGAGCCATTTGCGTTCAATATTGTTTTCATTCGCCATGAAAGTTGTGCGCATGATCTGTTTCCCTCCAAATTTCAATTATATTAATTAGTTGGTTTTCTATTTCAACACAATTAGATTCCGGGGCTAATTATGTGGTATATAAATAAATTGCCATAGAACATAATATAACAAATTACAGTGATTTGTCAAGGATTTTGAGTAAAACCTTTCCACTGTTTTTATTCTATTCTCGGGCTGTTTCCCGATCCATAACCCAATCGTGCACGCTTATTTACCGTTACCTTACTATAATAAACGTTGCACGCTCAATAGGCTACCTCGTATAAATAAAGCCCTTGTGCGGGTACCGTTTTACCTGCAAGTGTTCGGTCCTTCTTTTCGAGCAATACGTTAATTTGATTAGGGGCTATATGTCCTTGTCCAACATCAAGCAAAACACCGACAATGATGCGAACCATATGATATAAGAACCCATCGCCGCGTAATATAAACTCGATGTCTTCCCCTCTTGGATTGCAGGAAACGTGGTAAAGCGTTCGGATCTTACTCCCCTTTGTCGTTGCCCTTGCAGAAGAAAAGGTAGTAAAGTCGTGTGTGCCTTCTAAAAAAACACAAGCTTGCTGTATAGCATCCATATCCAATTTGTACGGGAAATGATACACATAATTACGTCTAAACAGATCTTTCTCAGCTCTCGTATCAATAATATAATGATATTCCTTTTCAACAGCATCAAAACGAGCGTGAAAGGATGCAGGCACTTTTTTTACGTCCTGTATGCGAAGATCATCCGGTAGTAACGTATTCAGTGCACGTCTCCAATTTTGCTCCTCCATTTGGATCGTAGAAGTAAAATGGATCACCTGCCCTTTTGCATGAACGCCAGTATCTGTTCTACCGGAGGCTTGAATTCGAATATGCTCGCCTTTATGCATTTTCAGTAACGCTTTTTCAATTTCCCCTTGAATCGTCCGTTTTTTCGGTTGAATTTGAAAGCCGGAAAAGTTCGTGCCATCATAGCTAATTATACACTTTAGCTTTTCCATATCGTTCATCCTCTGCGCTTGCGTCTCCGTTAGTTCGTTCCATATTTAGTACTTTCTCGTATAAAATAAGCCTGCACATACAGCGATAAAAATAATATATATTATAATATCTCTTTTTTCAATTCGCAGCTCCCGTAGTTTTGTCCGGCCCTCGCCACCTTGATACCCTCTTGACTCCATCGCCATCGCGAGTTCTTCTGCCCGTTTAAATGCGCTGACAAATAGCGGTACAAGGAGTGGAACGATCGCTTTCGCTCGCTCTTTAATTGGACCTGTCTTAAAATCAACACCGCGTGATGCTTGTGCTTTCGATATTTTTTCTGTTTCTTGCATTAACGTTGGGATGAAGCGTAAAGAAATAGACATCATTAAAGCTAATTCATGAACAGGGAACTTCACTTTTTTTAACGGATGAAGCAAATACTCAATCGCATCCGTTATTTCAATCGGGGTGGTCGTTAGCGTTAATAATGAAGTCATTAAAATCAATAAAAGAAACCGCATGGAAATCGCGATCCCTTGCATAATGCCACCTGAATAAATGTCAAAGAAACCTATTTCATAAACGATGGTTCCCTCTTTTGTGACAATTAAATGCAAAACAAATGTAAAAATAATAATAAACCAAACTGGAGCTAATCCTTTCGCTATAAAGCGAAATGGAATACGTGTAATCAGAATGCTCGCTAATACAAATAGCGTTAAAATCGAATAGCTTACAAATGTATTCGCAAAAAAGACGAATAACACAAAGAAAAAGATAATGATGATTTTCGTTCTTGGATCGAGTCGATGAATGAGTGATTCACCTGGTACATATTGTCCAATAACAATAGAATTACTCATATGGATTCAGCTCCTTTTACAATGTGCTGAATCGCCTGTGCGATTTCTTTCGTCGTTTGACCAGTGAAGGGTATGCTCTTTCCGAATTTTTCTTTGAAGCTTGCTAGAAACTGTACCATTTCAGGCACATCAAGTTGTACTTGCTGCAATGCTTGCTGTTGCGTAAAAATCTCCTCCGGCTTTCCTTCCATATACTTCGTGCCATTATTTAAAATAATAACATGATCTGCATACTTTACTGCATCCTCCATGCTGTGGGTCACTAGGATGGTCGTTAATTGTTGCTCCTTATGCAATTGATAAAACATATCCATTATTTCCTTTTGTCCACGTGGATCCAAACCTGCTGTAGGTTCATCCAACACTAACACTTGTGGTTTCATCGCTAACACACCAGCAATAGCAACACGGCGCATTTGACCACCGCTTAACTCAAAAGGAGAGCGTTCAAGCAAATCATCCGATAAGCCAACCTTTGGAACGATATCTTTTATTCGGGATTTTATTTCCGCATCAGACGTACCGAAATTGGCAGGCCCAAAGGCAATATCTTTTTCTACTGTTTCCTCAAATAGTTGGTGCTCTGGATATTGAAAAACGACGCCAACTTGACTACGTAATTGCTTTATATTTTTAAGCTTTTTATCGTTATTCAGCTGGTAATCTCCAATGGTTACTTCGCCGCTTGTTGGGATCATTAATCCATTAAGGTGCTGAATCATTGTCGACTTCCCTGATCCGGTATGGCCAATTACTGCGACAAATGAACCGGATGGAATATGAAATGATAGGTTATCTAAAGCTTGATGGGAAAAAGGCGTGTTTGGTTGATACGTATAGCTTACTTCATTGAATGTAATATCCATAAATCCTCCAATAATTCCTCATGACTTAATGGTTCGCTTGATAGCTGGACACCGACATTTTTTAATTCTTCTGCAAGCGTTGCTACAAACGGCACATCAAGGCCCATTTTCTGTAATGCTTCTTTTTTTGGAAATATATCTTTCGGAGTACCTTCGTCCCAAATCTCACCATTATTTAATACAATAACCCGCTCGGCTTGCACGACTTCATGCAAATCGTGTGTGATCGTTAATAGGGATAGTTCACGTTTGCTGCGAACAGCATCAATCGTTTTCATAATTTCCAACCGTCCCTTTGGGTCTAGCATAGCAGTTGCCTCGTCCAAAATAAGAACTCGAGGAGACACAGCAAGGACCCCTGCGATCGCGACACGTTGCTTTTGTCCGCCAGACAATCGGTGAGGCTCCGTGAGTCGATATTTTTGCATTTCAACAGCGTGAAGCGCTTCATCAATTCGTGTGACCATTTCTGTTCGAGGAAAGCCTCTATTTTCCATTCCAAATGCGACATCATCTTGCACTGTAGCACCTACAAATTGGTTATCTGGGTTTTGAAACACCATACCAACTTGCTTACGAATCTCCCAGATTGTATCTTTATTTAAAGGGGTCTCATTAATAATAATTTCGCCTTTTTGTGGAAACAGCAGTCCATTCATTAACTTGGCAATCGTTGATTTTCCTGATCCATTATGACCAATGATCGCTACCCATTCGTTTTCATAAATCGTAAAAGAGCAATTTTTTAAAGCCCAAGGCGCCTCTTCTCCATATCGAAAGGATACGTTTCTAAACTCTATCAACTTATGTTTCATTGTAACAAAACCTCCCCTGAAGCTCATCTAAGCCTTGGGTAATCTATCGTGCCTATAACTACCGTTGAACGTCTTTTCAAAGCTTAGCTTCTATATTATACACTAGATCAGAAGCGTTCTGCACATAGATGCCGTTCTATATGCATGCAAGAAGATTACTCGAATGTACAGCAACAAATAATCGGGTACGACTATACGAATGGACAACTTTGGTTTCATAACTCTTAATGAAAAAGCTTAAAAATCAGCGCGTTTAAAAAGCTTCACTTGTACGCTTTTTTCTAAACAAAAAAGGGCCTGGATTCACCTCGTGGAAGAGATGCAGTCCTGCCCTTGAACTCATAAATGTTCCTTAAAGAGGATTGTCAAAGTATCGAACGTCAGCGTTGGCTTGCTTTGCAGCCTTTCAGCCTTCAAAGACGTTTAAAGCAGGCCTATTCTCACGACGCTCTTGCTTTTCCTCTACGGTGTACATGCACTTAAACTAGCTCAATAATTGCCATTGGAGCGCCGTCACCACGACGAGCACCTAATTTAAGAACACGTGTATAGCCACCTTGTCGATCCTCATAGCGTGCAGCAATGTCATCGAAAAGTTTTTGAATCACACTTTCATCTTCAGAAGCTTTTTGATGGTATAAAAATGCTGCTGCTTGACGACGTGCATGCAAATCGCCGCGTTTTCCAAGTGTAATCATTTTCTCTACTACAGACTTAAGTTCTTTTGCTTTCGCTTCTGTCGTTTCGATCCGTTCATGAATGATTAAATCAGAAGCAAGATTACGAAGTAGTGCCATTCGGTTGTCTGTTGTTCGACCTAGCTTTCTAGCCACGAATAATCCCTCCCTTTCTAGTTACATGGGCATTCTAAAAGGTTTAATCAGAATGAAGCAGCATATCAAAAGACGTAGCATGCTTTAATCTGAGCAAAATCCATTTCAAATAACTCCTTCATAGCCCTATTCGTTCCCAAGCCGTAAAAGAAAGTCTTGGGTATATGTTGTCATTCGTATGGATCCAATAGGCAGGCCGAGTGAAATGTTGAGGTTGCTCTCACCATCAACATGAATCATCGATACGCAGCAGATGAATGCTCATACGCTATGTTTACGTTTTACTCAATCATCGTTTCGTAAGCTCAAGTCCAAATCAGAAAGCTTAGATTTAACTTCATCTAAGGATTTACGTCCTAAGTTTCGAACCTTCATCATATCTTCCTCTGATTTAGCCGCCAACTCTTGAACGGTATTTATACCTGCTCGTTTTAAGCAGTTATATGAGCGCACAGAAAGATCCAATTCTTCAATGGTCATTTCCATTACTTTTTCTTTCTGGTCTTCTTCTTTTTCAACCATAATTTCAGCATTTTGCGCATCGTCCGTTAATCCTACGAAAATATTAAGATGCTCGGTAAAAACTTTTGCACCTAACGATACCGCTTCTTCTGGACGAATGCTTCCGTTTGTCCAAACATCGAACGTTAATTTATCAAAGTTCGATACTTGACCAACTCGGGTATTTTCAACCTGGTAGGAAACACGAGATACTGGTGTAAATATGGAGTCAACAGGAATAACGCCAATCGGTTGGCTATCATGCTTGTTTTCCTCTGCTGGACGATAGCCACGACCACGTTCAGCGCTGATTTTCATATATAAATTGCCCGTACTGTTCAATGTTGCGATATGCAACTCCGGGTTCAATACTTCAACGTCACTGTCAAAGGTTAAATCTGCAGCCGTAACTACTCCTTCTCCCTGGACATCCAGTTCTAGCGTTTTTTCTTCATCCGAGTAAATTTTGAGAGCTAGCTTTTTCAAATTTAAAACGATGGTTGTTACATCTTCAACAACCCCATCGATCGTTGAAAACTCATGTAATGCACCATCAATTTGAACGGACGTAACTGCAGCACCAGGAAGGGAGGATAATAGGATACGACGCAAGGAGTTTCCAAGAGTAGTACCATATCCACGTTCAAGCGGTTCTACTACAAATTTACCAAATGTAGCATCCTCGCTAATTTCAACCGTTTCAATTTTTGGTTTTTCAATTTCGATCATTACGTAAAGCCCTCCTTTAAAACTTTAACGTCGAAATCCCAGTTATAGCAAAACTAACCGAAATTCCCCAGATAGACAAAATCGCTCTTTCTGTCTGCATCTGTTTTTCGTACTTTTTGTCTCACATAGCTGTATATAAAGGTTTTTCTTGAAAAGCAAAGATTATTATTAGAAATTCGATAGAAAAACAATAACCTGTTTGCCTTTCGTGTAGCATAGCTACAACAATAGCTATGCAAAAGTATAATCGATACAATTATCACTATCTAACCATTATAGACAGGTTGACAAAATCTATACGGTATAATTATACTCGACGTCTTTTTGGCGGGCGGCAACCATTGTGAGGAACCGGAGTTACATCACGAATTGCAGTAACTTCTAATCCTGCTGCCTGAAGCGAACGAATAGCAGCTTCACGACCTGCACCAGGTCCTTTAACGGTTACTTCTAAGTTTTTCATGCCTGTTTCTAACGCAGATTTTGCAGCAGTTTCCGCAGCCATCTGTGCAGCAAAAGGTGTTGATTTACGTGAGCCTTTAAAACCGAGTGCACCTGCAGAACTCCAGCCAACTGCATTCCCTTGCGTGTCCGTAATTGTTACGATGGTGTTATTGAACGTGGAATGAATGTGCGCGATCCCAGCGTCAAAAGTCTTTTTCACTCGACGTTTACGTGTGTTCGTTTTACGTGCCATTTATTTCATACCTCCTTTATCGCTTATTTCTTACCTGAAACATTTCGACGTGGACCCTTACGAGTACGTGAATTGTTTTTTGTTTTTTGTCCGCGTACCGGCAAACCACGACGGTGACGAATTCCGCGATACGATCCAATTTCTGTTAGGCGTTTAATGTTTAAGGAAACTTCACGACGAAGGTCTCCCTCAATTGTATAGTTGTCTACTGCTTTACGGATTTTACCTAGTTCTTCTTCTGTAAGATCACGCACTCGTGTATCTTCAGAAACACCTGCTTCTTGCAAAATGTCTTTTGAACTATTTTTACCGATTCCGTAAATAGACGTCAATGCGATTACTACACGCTTATCACGTGGGACATCAATACCTGCTATACGTGCCATAAGCTACATGCACCTCCTATTCTTGTTAACCTTGTTTTTGTTTATGCTTCGGATTTTCACAAATCACCATTACTTTGCCTTTACGCTTTATAATTTTGCATTTTTCACAGATTGGTTTTACAGATGCTCTTACTTTCATTGTTTTACCTCCTTTTATATCGGAGCTTATTTGTAACGGTAAGTGATACGGCCTTTAGTTAAATCGTATGGTGATAATTCAACCGTAACTTTATCGCCTGGTAGGATACGGATGAAGTGCATTCGTATTTTACCGGACACATGCGCCAATACCGTATGACCATTTTCCAGTTCAACGTTAAACATTGCATTTGGCAATGTATCCGTTACAACGCCTTCCATTTCAATTACATCGTCTTTCGCCATCGTGTTGATCTCCCTTCTTCAAATCAGTCACAACCTCGTTTATAAATTTAGCTATGGCAAATCGCAACTTACCATTTGTGACACGACCAGTTTCCAGAAGACTGCTCCGCACTTCCGAAGAAATATAGTCCATAAACTCAATATGATGCCTGTTCTTTTTCTTAGGTCGATCATATTTGCGTTTTTCTCCGTCTGCTAGCATGACATACCGATCGTCAACAATCTTAATGACAACCGCATACTGGCCTTTTTCCCGGCCTTGCAATATATGAACTATTTGTCCTAATTGCGGTACCGAATCAGTTTCGTTCAACAACGATCACCTTCACTCAAGAACTATAATTTAATTGACAGATAAATGGAACTTAGGAACATCCTGCGTCACTTTACATAGTAAGTTGTACACGTTCATTTTAATGCTACGTAATACATTATAACTTTTAACAAGCTGGATTGCATCTATTCTGTGTCATTTAGAGCGGCTTTACGGTTAATTGTCAAGCTGCTTTTGAATGTCCTTAAATACGTCAGTAATTTCCTGATCACCATCAATTGTTACTAAAGTGCCTTCTTCTGTATAGAAG
The DNA here is from genome assembly GCF_051846935.1 of Virgibacillus sp. W0430. Lineage (NCBI taxonomy): Bacteria > Bacillati > Bacillota > Bacilli > Caryophanales > Bacillaceae > Virgibacillus > Virgibacillus sp. W0430. The sequence continues at coordinate 45,320 of NZ_JBPYCS010000012.1, read as the reverse complement.
TTTAATAATGGCTGCATTTGATCGATATTCACTGCTAAACGGTTTTTAACGGTGTCAGCTGTGTCATCTTCTCGTTGAATTAACGTTGTGCCATCTTTATCACAAATGCCGTCTTTTTTCGGGGGATTATATACAACATGGTATGTTCTCCCGCATGTCGGACAAACCCGACGTCCAGTAAGACGCTCCATCAACTTTTCTTCCGGGACGTCAACATGAATGACATTGTCTATCTTTTCATCCATATTTGCCAACAGCTGCTTTAATGCTTCGGCTTGAGCAATCGTTCTAGGAAATCCGTCCAATAAAAACCCGTTTTTACAATCGGTCATGCTCAAGCGTTCCTGAACAATACCGATTGTGACTTCATCTGGAACAAGTGCGCCTTGATCCATAAAAGCTTTTGCTTTTTGACCAAGCGCTGTTCCTTCTTTAATTGCCAAGCGAAACATATCACCTGTGGAAATATGAGGGATTTTATATTTTTCATTTATTTTCTCTGCCTGTGTCCCTTTACCAGCACCAGGCAATCCCATTAAAATTAAATTCAAATCTCTTCCCTCGCTCTCCTTGGCAGTAGAAAACTTCGAGAAGCTTAGCCTCTTACGTTGGCTAGCCGTAGCTATACTTATGCAGAGTGAAAGTTATACACTTTCTTAACTGCCAAGTTATGATTTAATAAATCCTTTGTAATGTCGTTTTACGAGCTGACTTTCTAATTGCTTCATTGTTTGTAGTGCAACACCAACAACAATTAGTAAGCTTGTGCCCCCGATTTGTACTGCTGTAGGTAAGTTAGCAAGACCACCTAATAGAATAGGTAATACAGATACAGCAGCTAAAAAGATCGAGCCTACAAAGGTTAAACGATACATTACACGTGTAAGATAAGTTTCTGTATTTTTACCAGGTCGAATTCCTGGAATATATCCACCTTGTTTTTGCAAGTTTTCTGCCATTTGTTCTGGATTCACTTGAACAAATGTATAGAAATACGTAAACGCAATGATTAAAATGACGTATAGTACCATACCTATCGGTTGTGTATAATCAAAGATCAACTCAATCGTAGAGGCAATCTGATTTCCTTCAAAAAAGCTCGCTACCGTTCTAGGTGCTACGATAAATGCAATCGCGAAAATGACGGGAATAACACCTGCTGCATTTACCTTTAATGGCAAGTGCGCGGAATGTCCTCCAACCGGAGCGCGATTTACAAGCTTTTTTGCATACTGAATAGGTATTTTTCTAAGTGCTTGCTGGATGTAAATAACGCCTACTGTAACAGCGATAACAACCAAAACGATTAACGCTACGATAATAATGTTAATAAAAAGTTCATCGCCAGGGTTAACGAAATATTGGCTATATAGCTGTTTTACTCCATTCGGTACAGCAGCAACGATTCCAGCAAATATTATGATTGAAATCCCGTTACCTACACCATTAGCAGTTATTTGCTCTCCTAACCACATTAAAAATGCAGTCCCGCTTGTTAATACAATAGCAATAACGAGAAACTTCATAATACTTGGTTCTTCGATTAATAAGCCTCCAGCCATAGCGTTAAAGCCTATGGACATTGCGATCGCCTGAACGAAGGCTAGTACAATTGTTCCATAGCGTGTAATTTGAGCCAGCTTTTTCCGTCCCATTTCACCTTGCTTTTTCCATTCGGAAAACTTAGGAACAACGTCCATTTGCAATAGCTGCATAATAATCGAGGCAGTAATATACGGCATGATACCCATGGCAAGAATGGAGAAGTTTTGTAGGGCTCCTCCGCCAAATGTATTTAAAAAGCCGAACACATTCTGTTGATTCATGAAGTTGATTGCTTCTTTATTCGTAAACGGAACTGGAATAAATGTTCCTAGACGAAAAATGATCAGCATTAATAATGTGAAGACGATTTTGCGTCTAATATCACCTATTTTAATAAAGTTGGAGATTGTACGGAACATTAAATCACCTCTGTTTTACCGCCAGCTGCTTCAATTGCTTCTTTTGCAGCAGCTGAAAACTTGTGAGCCTTTACTGTTAGCTTTTTCTCAACAGTGCCTTTTGCGAGTATTTTTACACCCGTCTTCATTTTACTTACGACACCTTCTTCAAGTAATAGCTCTGGTGTTATTTCCGTGCCGTCTTCAAATCGGTTTAATGCATCCAAGTTTACAATAGCAAACTCTTTACGATGAATGTTCGTAAAGCCACGCTTTGGCAAGCGTTGGAATAATGGCATTTGTCCGCCTTCGAAGCCTGGACGCACACCGCCGCCAGAACGGGCATTTTGGCCTTTATGTCCTTTTCCAGACGTTTTACCATGACCAGATGAAGTACCACGACCGACACGCTTACGAGACTTATGAGCTCCTGCTATTGATTGCAATTCATGAAGTTTCATGCGAGCACCTCCTTTTTAGGATTGGTAATACTTATATTTCTTTAACCGATACAAGATGCGATACCGTATTAATCATACCACGTACAGCGGAATTGTCTTGCTGCACTACGGAATCGTTGATTCTCTTCAAACCTAATGCTTGAACGGTCTTCACTTGTTTTTGTGTTCTACCAATAACACTGCGCGTGAGGGTGATTTCTAATTTTTTAGACATAGCCTTTCCCTCCTTATCCTAACAGTTCTTCTACAGACTTCCCGCGTAGTTTTGCTACATCTTCTGCACGTTTTAAGTTCGTTAAACCGTTCAACGTAGCGTGAATCATGTTTATCGGGTTGTTTGAACCTAGTGATTTCGTTAAAATATCTCCAACACCAGCAAGCTCTAATACCGCACGTACCGGGCCACCGGAAATAACTCCTGTACCTTCTGCTGCCGGCTTCATTAATACGTTACCTGAACCATAACGGCCATTGATTTGATGTGGAATAGTTGTTCCTACAATTGGTACTTCAATTAAGTTTTTCTTCGCATTATCAATTGCTTTTTTGATCGCTTCAGGTACTTCTAACGCTTTACCTGTACCAAAGCCTACATGACCATTTTTATCACCGACAACGACAATTGCTGCAAAGCGAAAACGACGTCCACCTTTAACAACTTTAGCTACGCGGTTGATGGTTACAACACGCTCTTCTAAATCTAGCTTGTTTGGGTCAATGTTATAATTCATTTAAGCGTTCCCTCCCTTATCAATTAAAATTCAAGTCCTCCAGCACGAGCTCCATCTGCCAATGCTTTCACACGTCCATGATAAAGGTAGCCCCCACGATCAAATACAACTGACTTGTAACCTTTATCCTGGGCACGTTTTGCAATTAATTGTCCTACTTTTTCTGCAGCTTCAACACTGCTTGTAGAATCAAGTGTTAAATCTTTATCAATTGTTGATGCACTTACGAGCGTGATGCCTTTTTCGTCATCAATAAGCTGTGCATACATATTTTTATTTGAACGGTATACATTTAACCGAGGACGTTCTGCTGTTCCAGAAATCTTTTTACGTACACGTGCATGAATTCTTTTGCGTACAAAATTTCTATCAGGTTTTGTGATCATCTAACCAGACACTCCTTTCTGCTTACTACTTAGCAGTTTTACCTTCTTTACGACGTACGTGCTCACCTTTATAGCGAATTCCTTTTCCTTTATAAGGTTCAGGAGTTCGAATCGAACGAATGTTGGCTGCAACTGCTCCTACGAGTTCTTTGTCGATTCCTTTAATTATTATTTCTGTGTTTTTCGGAACATCTATTTCAATTCCATCTTGCTGTTCCACTTCTACTGGATGGGAGTAACCGGCACCAACAATAAGCTTATTGCCTTGTTTTTGTGCACGATAACCGACTCCGATAATTTCCAATTCTTTTTGAAATCCGGTATGAACACCAGTCACCATGTTTTGAATTAGACTGCGTGTTGTACCGTGTAATTGACGATATTTTTTCTGATCATTTGGACGGGATACAACAACAACGTTATCCTCCACTTTAATGATCATATCGGCATTAAGCGTTCTTGTTAATTCACCTTTTGGGCCTTTCACCGAAACGGTATTGTCGTTTAATTTAACTTCAACGCCCTCAGGGATTTCAATTGGCTTTAGTCCTGTACGAGACATTTCATGCACCTCCTATCAAAAAAGTTAATTACCAAATGTATGCTAAAATTTCTCCACCTACAGCTTGAGATCTTGCTTCCTTATCCGATAGTACCCCTTTTGACGTAGAAACAATTGCTGTTCCTAAACCATTTAGAACGCGTGGTACTTCATCTGCTTTCGCATAGACACGAAGACCAGGTTTGCTAATACGTTTTAAGCCAGTAATTACTCTTTCGTCGTTCGGACCGTACTTAAGGAAAATACGCAGAACTCCTTGCTTGCTATCTTCGATGAATTCATAATCACGGACATAGCCCTCACGTTTTAGAATATCGGCAATTTCTTTTTTAATTTTGGATGCTGGGAGTTCCAGCTTCTCATGTCGTACTACATTAGCATTTCGAATGCGTGTCAACATATCTGCGATAGGGTCTGTCATTACCATTATTCATTACCTCCTTCCCGAATGGGGATTACCAGCTTGCTTTTTTGACACCAGGAATTTGACCTTTATGGGCAAGTTCACGGAAACAAATACGGCATAGTTTAAATTTACGAATTACGGAATGTGGACGTCCACATCGCTCACAGCGTGTATACTCACGTACTTTAAACTTTTGTGGGCGCTTTTGTTTCGCAACCATTGATTTTTTAGCCACAAATTTCCCTCCTTTATAGCTCTAAGCTTACTTTTGGAAAGGCATGCCTAGTTGTGCTAACAATTCACGTGCTTCTTCATCCGTGTTGGCAGTTGTTACGATAACAATGTCCATTCCACGAATTTTGCTTACTTTATCGTAATTGATTTCCGGGAAAATCAGTTGTTCTTTTACTCCCAACGTGTAGTTTCCACGACCATCAAAAGATTTTTTTGATACTCCACGAAAATCCCGAACACGTGGAAGGGATACTTTGATTAGTTTTTGTAAAAAGTCATACATGCGGCCGCCACGTAACGTTACTTTCGTTCCAATCGGCATACCTTCACGCAGACGGAAACCAGCAATTGATTTCTTCGCACGTGTAATGACTGGTTTTTGTCCAGAAATTAACGTAAGCTCTTCTACTGCGTTATCAAGTACTTTGGAGTTTTGAACTGCATCTCCAACGCCCATGTTAACAATTATTTTTTCTACTTTCGGTACTTCCATTACCGATTTATAATTGAATTTCTCCATCATCGAAGAAACAATTTCATCTTGATATTTGACCTTTAGTTCATTCATTGTGTCGCCCTCCTTTCACCTGGAAACTATTTATCTAACGCTTCACCGGATTTTTTAGCGATACGGACTTTCTTTCCATCACGTATTTCATAACCAACGCGTGTCGGCTCTTTTGTTTTCGGATCAATCGGCAGTACATTAGAAACATGAATAGGTGCTTCTTGGTTTAGAATTCCACCTTGTTGGTTATCTTGAGAAGGCTTTGCATGTTTTTTTACCATATTAATTCCTTCTACGAGAACACGTTCTGTCTTTGGATATGCTTCTAAAACGGTGCCTTCTTTGCCACGATCCTTACCGGATAGCACTTTTACTTTATCGCCTTTTTTCACATGCATACTTTACGCACCTCCTATAGGGCTTATCATTACCTTATCTCTTACAGTACTTCTGGAGCTAGAGATACGATTTTCATGAATTTTGCATCACGCAATTCCCGAGCAACTGGTCCAAATATACGCGTTCCTCTTGGACTTTTATCATCACGGATAATTACGGCTGCATTTTCATCAAAACGAATATATGAACCATCCTTGCGGCGAGCACCTGTCTTTGTACGAACGATAACGGCTTTTACAACCTCACCCTTCTTGACAACGCCTCCAGGTGTTGCTTGTTTGACCGTACAAACAATAACATCACCAATATTGGCCGTTTTACGCCCAGAGCCACCAAGGACTTTTATGGTCAATACTTCACGAGCTCCTGAGTTATCTGCGATTTTTAAACGAGATTCCTGCTGAATCATTCGCTGTAACCTCCCTTCGGATACACAATAACACGGACTATTATATAATTACGGCTTCTTCAACGATTTCAATTAAGCGAAAACGCTTAGTTGCTGAAAGCGGGCGCGTTTCCATAATACGAACAACGTCGCCAATTTTAGCCTGATTATTTTCATCATGTGTTTTAAACTTCTTAGAATACTTAACACGCTTTCCGTACAATTTATGAAATTTATACGTTTCAACCATTACGGAAATTGTCTTATCCATTTTGTCGGAAACAACACGACCGGTATATACTTTACGGTTATTTCGATCACTCATGTTGGAGCTAACCTCCCCTCAATTTTACTTGTTTACGCTTAGTTCACGCTGACGTGCAACTGTTTTTAAACGAGCAATTGATTTTCTTACTTGGCTAATTCTTGCCGTATTCTCCAATTGTCCTGTTGCTAGTTGGAAGCGTAAGTTAAATAATTCTTCTTTTAGTGACTTAACGTTTTGTTCAATTTCGGCAGTGGTTAGTTCTCTGATTTCATTAGCCTTCATTGATTTCACCACCAATTTCTTCACGTTTAACAAACTTAGTTTTGATCGGTAGCTTATGGGAAGCAAGACGTAATGCTTCGCGCGCTACTTCTTCTGGTACACCTGCAACCTCAAATAATACTTTCCCAGGCTTCACTACTGCTACCCATCCTTCGAGTGCCCCTTTACCGGACCCCATTCGAACCTCAAGGGGTTTTGCAGTGTATGGCTTATCAGGGAATATTTTTATCCAAACTTTACCGCCACGCTTCATGTAACGAGTCATGGCAATACGTGCAGCTTCAATTTGACGACTTGTTATCCATGATGCTTCTGTTGCTTGCAAACCGAAATCTCCGAAGCTCACAGTTGTTCCGCCTTTTGCTTGACCTCTCATGCGGCCACGATGTTGTCTACGATATTTTACACGTTTAGGCATTAACATAATGCACTACCCCCTTCCTTATTTTTTTGGCTTTTCCGGAAGGACTTCACCACGGTAAATCCACACTTTAACACCTAACTTACCATAAGTAGTGTCTGCTTCTACGTTACCGTAATCAATATCGGCACGAAGTGTGTGTAGTGGTACAGTTCCTTCACTGTAATGTTCTGCTCTTGCTATATCTGCTCCGCCTAGACGTCCAGATACTTGTGTTTTAATTCCTTTTGCTCCTGCGCGCATCGTACGCTGAATCGCTTGTTTTTGTGCACGACGGAAAGAAATACGACTTTCCAACTGATGAGCAATGTTTTCTGCTACTAGCTTAGCATCCAAATCAACTTTCTTAATCTCAACAATGTTAATATGAACTCGTTTGCCAGTTAAATTGTTTAAAGCTTTACGTAACTTCTCTACTTCTGAACCACCTTTACCGATGACCATACCCGGCTTTCCTGTATGGATGGTAATATTCACTCGGTTTGCTGCACGTTCGATTTCAATTGAGGAAACTGCAGCTGTCTTTAGGCGATTTTCAAGATATTCCCTAATTTTGATATCTTCGTGCAATAAATCAGCGTATTCCTTGTCTGCATACCACTTTGATTCCCAGTCTTTAATGATACCGACACGAAGACCAATTGGATTTATCTTCTGACCCACGGACTACCCCTCCTTCTTTTCTGTTAAAACCACTGTAATATGGCTTGTGCGTTTATTAATTTTGCTTGCACGTCCTTGTGCACGTGGACGGAAACGTTTTAAAGTAGCTCCCTCATTGACAAATGCTTCAGAGACAACTAAATTCTCTGGATCCATTTCGTAGTTATGTTCTGCGTTTGCTACAGCAGACATCAAAACCTTTTCTACAACTGGAGAAGCACCGCGCTGTGTGTGACGTAGTATAGCTGTTGCTTCAGCTACGTCTTTACCTCGAATTAAATCGATAACCAACCGTACTTTACGAGGAGCTATACGAACGGATTTCGCAATCGCTTTTGCTTGCATGTAGAGTGCCTCCTCTCATTAGCGTTTTGTTTTCCTATCATCACCGGCATGACCTCTAAACGAGCGTGTTGGAGCAAATTCACCTAGCTTGTGTCCTACCATATCTTCTGTAATGTATACCGGCACATGTTTACGACCGTCATAAACTGCAATGGTGAGACCTACAAAGTCAGGGAAAATTGTTGAACGTCGAGACCATGTTTTAATGACTCTTTTCTTTTCACTTTCACTTTGGCTTGCAACCTTTTTTAACAGATGGTCATCTGCGAAAGGCCCTTTTTTTAAGCTACGTCCCATGAATAAACCTCCTTTCGTTTGTAAACTTGGCTTATCTCAAAGCCTTCGTTGTACAGATGCAGCAAGAAAGTACGAACTTCCTTAACTGCTAACCTTAGAGAATAAGAGACAAGATATGATTCTATTGTGATTCATATCTAATTATTTTTTACGTTTACGAACGATATACTTATCTGATGGCTTATTACGTGTACGAGTTTTGTAGCCAAGTGTCTTCTGACCCCAAGGTGATACAGGTGACTTACGGCCAATCGGCGTACGTCCTTCCCCACCACCGTGTGGGTGATCAACTGGGTTCATCGCAGAACCACGAACTGTTGGGCGCTTACCTAACCAGCGTGAACGTCCAGCTTTACCTACAACTGTAAGCTCATGTTCGATGTTTCCGACTTGTCCAACTGTCGCACGACAAGCTGTCAAAATTAAGCGAACCTCTCCTGATGCCAAGCGTACAAGACTATATTTGCCTTCACGTCCAAGAATTTGTGCTTCTGCACCTGCTGAACGTGCAAGCTGTCCGCCGCGTCCTGGCTTCAACTCAACGTTGTGGATTACTGTTCCGACTGGAATGCTTCCAAGTGGCAACGCATTTCCCACTTTAATGTCTGCATTTTCACCAGACTCAACTACTTGACCTACTTCAATGCCTTTTGGAGCAATAATGTAACGCTTTTCGCCATCGGCATAATGGATTAGTGCAATGTTCGCTGAACGGTTTGGATCGTATTCGATCGTAGCAACGCGTCCTGGTATTCCATCTTTATTTCGTTTGAAATCAATGATACGATATTGACGTTTGTGGCCACCACCTTGATGACGAACCGTCAATCTCCCTTGTGCATTACGTCCGCCGCGCTTATGCAATGGGCTTAGTAATGACTTTTCTGGTTTGTCTGTCGTAATGGATGAGAAGTCCAATCCTGACATGTTACGTCTACCATTTGATGTTGGTTTATACTTTTTAATCGCCATGTTTTTTCCCTCCTTCGCTTCGGATTTGTTTATCCTTCAAAGAACTCCAGATCTTTACTGTCTTCTGAAAGTTGAACAATCGCTTTTTTGCGATTTGGACGAAAGCCGCCATAACGACCCATTCGCTTGAATTTACCTTTCAGATTCATTGTGTTTACTTTATCTACTTTGACACCAAAAACAGTTTCAACAGCAGTTTTAATCTCTGTTTTATTTGCTTTTGTATCAACTTCAAAGGTGTACTTTTTTTCTGCCATTAGATCAGCAGAGTGCTCTGTAATTACCGGGCGCTTAATAATATCACGCAAGTCTTTCATTATGCAAGCACCTCCCCTGCTTTTTCGGCTGCATCCTTCGTTAAGATCAGTGTGTCATGCGTAAGCAAATCTAATACATTAACATCACTTACAGTTAGAACCTTTACTGATTGAAGGTTATTTGCTGAACGAATAACGTTTTCGTCCTTTTCTGTCGTTACAATTAGTGCTTTACTCTCTACATTAAGAGCTCCTAGCATTTGAACGACATCTTTTGTTTTCGGAGCGTCTAATACAAGATTTTCCAAAACAACAATGCTTTCTTCTTTCACTTTAGAAGACAAAGCAGATTTTAGTGCTAGACGACGCACTTTTTTCGGTAGTCTGTAACTATAGCTACGTGGTGTTGGTCCGAAAACCACTCCACCGCCTACCCACTGTGGTGAACGGATTGAACCTTGACGTGCACGACCAGTACCTTTTTGACGCCATGGCTTACGACCGCCTCCACGAACTGCAGAACGATTCTTCACGGCATGTGTTCCTTGTCTAAGTGAAGCACGTTGCATCTTTACAGCTTCGTTCAACACGTGCGTATTTGGTTCAATACCAAATACCGAATCATTTAATTCGACATCTCCCGCTTGAGATCCATCTTGTTTAAACAATGTTACTTTAGGCATGACATATCCTCCCTTCGTCTGTATATTAGTTGCCTTTAACGGCTGTCGCTACTTTTACATAAGATTTTTTAGCACCAGGAACATTACCTTTAATTAAAAGTAAGTTACGCTCAGTGTCGACTCTTACGATTTCCAAGTTCTGAATGGTTACTTGCTCGCTACCCATTTGTCCTGGAAGCTTCTTACCTTTAAATACACGTGCTGGGTCAGCTGCTGCACCCATCGAACCTGAACCTCTATGATAACGAGAACCGTGACTCATTGGACCTCTAGCGAAATTGTGACGCTTAATAGATCCTTGAAAACCTTTACCCTTAGATGTACCTGTTACATCCACCTTGTCGCCTTCTTGAAAAACTTCTACGCTAATTTCCTGACCTACTTCATAGTTGTCAAGCTTAGCCGTACGGATTTCACGAACGTAGCGCTTAGGGCTTGTGTTTGCTTTTTCAGCATGACCTTTTTCCGCCTTGTTAGTGCGTGATCCTTTTTTGTCCGCAAAACCTATTTGTACCGCTGTATAGCCGTCATTTTCTACCGTCTTTTTTTGTAAAACGATATTTGGCTCTGCTTCAATAACCGTTACAGGAATCAACTCACCGTTTTCAGAAAAAAGCTGTGTCATACCGATCTTACGACCTAAGATTCCTTTCGTCATCCGTTACACCTCCTATTAGTTAAAACATTCATTTATAGTTTGATTTCAATATCTACGCCAGATGGCAAGTCAAGTCGCATTAATGCGTCAACTGTTTTTGGCGTTGGACTAACAATATCGATTAAGCGTTTATGTGTACGCATTTCGAACTGCTCACGAGAATCCTTGTACTTATGCACCGCACGCAATACCGTGTAAACTGACTTTTCAGTCGGTAACGGAATCGGTCCAGATACTTTAGCACCAGAACGTTTCGCTGTGTCAACAATCTTCACTGCTGATTGATCTAAAATACGGTGATCGTATGCTTTCAAACGAATTCGAATCTTCTCTTTTGCCATTATCTTCCCTCCCTTTCGTCCATTTTATAATAGACTGCTCCATGAAAATTTCTTGACCACCACCCATGGCAAAGGGTCCGGGTGTGCCAACAACCTTCCACTTCATCACTAATGACCAACGTTTCTATTATATAGAAAAACGCTAGCCAATGCAATCATTTTATGCAAAATCTAACTGATTGCACGATTATATATTATACAAAGTTTTTAGTACGATTGCAAGGGAAAAGTGAGAGAAGATTGAGTCACGTATTTGTGGGTGTTATTTTAAAAAGTTAAAAAACCTCTCTTTGTATTCGTTAACTTTAGTATTGATTCCTACCGACCGCAATAGATATACACTACGCTTTCCGAGGAGGCTGAAGCCGTGCCCGCGGAAAGCATCCACCTGCAGTGAAAATCAACGGTGTTATTCATGTGTATATCGTTCGAAGTAAAATTGATCACATATTATCTAGTTAGATTCGTGCATGTGTCCCCCCACAAACTTTTTACTCATACGTGAGAGAAGATTTCGTTTCGTATTTGTAAGGTAGATATTTAATTTTGAAAACCTTCTTCATCGTATAAAAGTTCACTAACGTCAATTTGATTTCTTAATAGAAGACAAGTGAATTTCCCTGTAGAATAAAAGTCGTCGAAAACCATATCCATTGAGAGGAATCACTTATCTACTTGTAAATTTCACGATTTACTTACTAAACGTTGCTTCTTTAATCGTAAATATGTTGGAAGCGTGACTGTGGTAGGTAAAGTAATTATCGATATTTGTGTACCGTTTTTAGTACCTGTATCGTCTGCATGTTTAATTTTGCAAGCCAGCGAATTCAGAGCACAAGCTTTCATGTTTTCGTTCTACTTAATTAGTAAGTATTCCTCGACTTAATCTACACCACCAACGTCATTTGACAAAAAACCATATATTGTAGGTGAACATGGTACGTTATGTCTCTTAAATACAAAAACCCGAACGGCTCCTAAAAGCCATTCGGGTTTTCTTTAAAAGTTAATTACTTTTCAATAGATGATACAACACCAGATCCAACTGTACGTCCGCCCTCACGGATAGAGAAACGTGTACCGTCTTCAATAGCGATTGGAGAAATAAGCTCAACGCTCATTTCAATGTTATCGCCAGGCATTACCATTTCTACTCCTTCAGGTAGCTGGATAACACCAGTTACGTCTGTTGTACGGAAGTAGAACTGTGGACGATAGTTACCGAAGAATGGTGTATGACGTCCACCTTCTTCTTTTGATAGTACGTAAACTTCTGCTTTAAAGTTTGTATGTGGTGTAATAGAACCTGGCTTAGCCAATACTTGACCACGGCTAATGTCTTCACGTCCTACCCCACGAAGAAGTGCACCAATGTTGTCTCCAGCTTCTGCATAGTCAAGAAGCTTACGGAACATTTCTACACCTGTAACAGTTGTTTTTCCTGCTTCTTCAGCAAGACCGATGATTTCTACTTCATCGCCAACTTTAACTTGACCACGCTCAACACGGCCAGTTGCAACAGTACCACGACCAGTAATTGAGAATACGTCCTCAATTGGCATCATGAATGGCTTATCTGTGTCACGCTCTGGGTTCGGGATGTACTCATCAACAGCGCTCATAAGCTCAACGATTTTCTCTTCGTACTCTGCATCGCCTTCAAGTGCTTTAAGTGCAGAACCAGCAACAACTGGAATGTCATCACCAGGGAAGTCGTACTCAGACAATAGGTCACGTACTTCCATTTCTACTAATTCTAATAATTCTTCATCGTCAACCATATCTACTTTGTTTAGGAATACAACGATTGAAGGTACACCTACGTTACGAGAAAGTAAGATATGCTCACGAGTTTGAGGCATTGGGCCGTCAGCAGAAGATACAACTAGAATTGCACCATCCATTTGTGCAGCACCAGTGATCATGTTTTTAACGTAGTCCGCGTGTCCTGGGCAGTCTACGTGTGCGTAGTGACGGTTTTCAGTTTCATACTCTACGTGAGAAGTAGCGATTGTAATTCCACGCTCTTTTTCCTCTGGAGCACCATCAATTTGGTCATACGCCATTGCAGTTCCAGAACCGTTTCTTTTGTTCATAACAGTTGTGATTGCTGCAGTTAAAGTAGTTTTACCATGGTCAACGTGTCCAATCGTACCAATGTTAACGTGTGGTTTTGAGCGGTCAAATTTTTCTTTAGCCATTTATAGTTCCTCCTTTTAATAAATGAAACATTAATTTTTTATTTATAACTAAGAATTTATCTTGGTGTTATCTTAGTCTTTAATACAAGTTATACTGGAGAATGATTAAAAAATCAATTATTCTCCAGCGTTTTTAGCAATAATCTCTTCAGAGATGCTTTTCGGTACTTCTTCATAGTGATCGAAGAACATTGTGTATGTTCCACGGCCTTGCGTGTTCGAACGCAAAGCAGTTGCATAACCGAACATTTCAGCAAGTGGTACGAATGCTTTTACAAGCTGTGCGTTTCCGCGCGTATCCATACCTTCTACACGTCCACGTCGGGATGTAACATCACCCATGATGTCGCCCATATACTCTTCAGGAATAACAATTTCCACTTTCATCATTGGCTCCAATAATACTGGCTGACACTTATTCTTAGCAGCCTTTAGAGACATGGAACCAGCGATTTTAAACGCCATCTCGTTTGAGTCAACGTCGTGGTAGCTTCCATCATATAATGACGCTTTTACGTCAATTAGTGGATACCCAGCTAATACACCATTTTCTAAAGCCTCTTTAATTCCGGCTTCAACAGATGGAATGTATTCACGAGGTACGACCCCACCAACAATTTTGTTTTCAAATTCAAATCCAGCGCCTTCTTCATTTGGCTCATATTTAACCCAAACGTGTCCGTATTGTCCGCGTCCCCCAGACTGACGGATGAATTTACCTTCAACCTCAGCCGATGCACGGAATGTTTCACGGTAAGCTACCTGTGGTGCACCCACATTCGCCTCTACTTTAAATTCACGCTTCAAACGGTCAACAATTACGTCCAAATGAAGCTCACCCATACCAGCAATTAACGTTTGACCAGTTTCTGGGTCAGATTCCGTAGTAAATGTAGGATCTTCTTCAGCTAGTTTACCTAAAGCAATCCCCATTTTATCCTGGTCGGCTTTTGTCTTAGGCTCAATTGCAACCTGAATAACCGGCTCTGGGAAATCCATAGATTCCAAAATAACGAGTGCTTTTTCATCACACAGCGTATCACCAGTTGAAGTATCCTTCAATCCAACCGCAGCAGCAATTTCACCGCAGTGAATCTCAGAGATCTCTTCACGTGAGTTCGCATGCATCTGTAATATACGTCCGATACGCTCGCGCTTTTTCTTCACAGAGTTCATAACATATGAACCGGATTTCAAAACACCAGAGTATACGCGGAAGAACGTTAGTTTTCCTACGTACGGATCTGTCATTACTTTAAATGCTAATGCAGAGAATGGCTCTTTATCGTCAGCTGGGCGTTCTACCTCTTCTTCAGTATCAGGAACGATACCTTGAATAGGCGGAATGTCTGTTGGTGCAGGTAAGTAATCTAACACACCATCAAGAATGAGCTGAACACCTTTGTTTTTAAATGCTGATCCGCAAAATACTGGGTAAAATTCTACATCCAATGTTGCTTGACGAATTACTTTTCTAAGTTCCTCGTTAGAGATTTCTTCTCCTTCTAGAAACTTCATCATTAGTTCTTCGTCTAAATCAGCAACGGACTCAATTAATTCTGCCCGTAATTCTTCGGCTTTTTCTTTATATTCATCAGGAATTTCACGTGCTTCATCAACTGTACCTAAATCGTCCAAGTAAAAATGTGCTTCCATATTAATGAGATCGATAATCCCTTCGAAATTATCTTCTGCACCAATTGGCATTTGTACCGGTTGCGCATTCGCACCTAAACGATCCTTTAGAGTACTCGTTGCATATAAAAAGTCTGCACCGATTTTATCCATTTTGTTAATAAATACAATTCGTGGTACGCCGTAAGTTGTTGCTTGGCGCCAAACAGTTTCTGTTTGTGGCTCTACACCTGATTGTGCATCAAGAACGGTGACCGCTCCATCAAGTACACGTAGTGAACGTTCTACTTCTACTGTAAAATCCACGTGCCCTGGGGTATCAATAATGTTGATACGGTGACCTTTCCATTGAGCAGTTGTAGCCGCAGATGTAATTGTAATTCCACGCTCTTGTTCCTGCTCCATCCAGTCCATCTGGGAAGCACCTTCATGCGTTTCACCAATTTTATGAATGCGTCCTGTGTAGAAAAGAATACGCTCAGTAGTTGTTGTCTTTCCTGCGTCGATATGTGCCATGATTCCTATATTGCGCGTCTTTTCCAAGGAGAACTCTCTAGCCATGTATTCTTCTCCTTCCTTTCAAAAACATATTAGTTGTTTTTAGCTTACCAGCGGTAATGTGCAAAAGCTCTGTTTGCTTCCGCCATTTTGTGTAGCTCTTCGCGTTTCTTTACAGATGCGCCAGTGTTGTTCGATGCATCAAGAATTTCATTGGCAAGTCGTTCTTCCATTGTTTTTTCTCCGCGAAGGCGTGAGTAGTTCACAATGTATCTTAAGCCTAGTGCTTGACGACGCTCTGGGCGTACTTCCATCGGTACTTGGTAGTTAGAACCACCTACACGACGAGCGCGTACTTCTAATACCGGCATAACATTCTTCATCGCTTGTTCAAATACTTCCATTGCATTTTGGCCACTCTTTTCAGAAACAAGCTCAAATGCATTGTAAAGAATTTTTTGTGCTTTTCCACGTTTACCATCAATCATAATTTGATTAATCAAGCGTGTAACTAATTTTGAATTGTAAAGCGGATCTGGTAGGACATCTCTTTTAGGTACGGATCCTTTTCTTGGCATATGTCCCCCTCCTTTCCTCGTTCTTATATCACGATCATCTTATTATTTGCTTTTTGGTTTCTTCGTACCATACTTAGAACGGCCTTGTGCACGTCCTTCTACTCCTGCAGTATCTAATGCACCGCGAACAATATGATAACGAACACCTGGTAAGTCTTTTACACGACCACCACGAAGCAATACTACACTATGCTCCTGAAGATTGTGACCAATACCAGGGATATATGCAGTTACTTCCATATTATTTGACAAACGAACACGCGCATACTTACGAAGTGCAGAGTTCGGTTTTTTCGGTGTAAGTGTACCAACACGAGTACAAACGCCACGTTTTTGTGGGGAGTTTACATTCGTAAACTTTTTCTTAAAGCTGTTGTACCCTCTGTTAAGTGCTGGTGAATCATACTTCTTTGGTTTGCTTACACGACCTTTACGTATAAGTTGATTAATTGTAGGCATATATTGTCCTCCTTTCTACTAAATAATGTATCGACAGGATATTACTATATAATAGATAACATCCAAATCATCTTAATACATTACCCTCATTAAACGAAGCTAATGCACTAACCGCACCATCGAATCCTTAGCCCACACATCCAGGTGGTTCATGTTCGGGCAAAAAACAAAGTCTTCATGAATGGATTCATCAAAACTACTTTTGTCTTATAGCCACCGTGGATGCCCCTACTTCTATTCCGCAGGCAGCTCCCAACTTTCTCATCGAATCAACATAATTACAAGGTATATTTAAACGATTTGCTAGTTCAACTACCTTTTCTGTAACTTGATGATCCGCATCATTGGCGATAAACAATTCGCTTATTTCACCGTTTTTCATTGCTTTAAGCGTTTGTTTTGTTCCGATAATTGTACGTGCTTTAAGCTGAGTCACTTTTTCATAAGACATCAGTCTTTCCTCCATGGAAAACAAGTAAAATTCGGAATCACCTTGGTTATATTACCATTCTCGTATTTTAATGTCAACATAAACCTTACTTTTTTACTTGTTTTTCTATCTTTTTTTAAATAAATTTACTTGTTAACGATACATAAAAATAAATCATTAACATACGAGCGTAAGTTTTGTAGCCAAACCGCTACACTCAATAAACGAATGCAATAAGCATTCCGCAGCTCGTAGGCTACAGAATGCTTTTGCTCACAAATCATTATTGGACAATTTCCGGTTGTTCGACCACTTCTTCTTCCGGTAAATCCAACGCTGATTTAATTTTGCGATATCGTTGCATTCCTGTACCAGCAGGAATTAGTTTACCAATTATGACGTTTTCTTTCAGACCGAGCAATTCGTCGGTTTTCCCTTTAATTGCTGCATCTGTTAATACTCTCGTCGTTTCCTGGAAGGATGCAGCCGATAGGAAGGAGTCCGTTTCAAGTGATGCCTTTGTAATTCCTAGCAACACTGGCTCTCCCACAGCAGGAAGCTTTCCTTCTTTTAAAACTTTTTCATTTGCTTCTTTAAACTGATGCAATTCAAGCAAGGAGCCTGGTAGAACATCTGTATCTCCAGATTCAATAACCCGAACTTTTCGAAGCATTTGACGAACCATTACTTCTACGTGCTTGTCGCCGATTTCAACCCCTTGCATACGATAAACGCGCTGAACTTCGCGCAACAAGTAGGCTTGAACACCTTCGATGCCTTGAACTTCCAATAGCTCTTTCGGGTCAACAGAACCTTCTGTTAGCTCTTGACCGGCGATTACTTCATCTCCGACTGCTACTTTTAAACGAGCGTTATAAGGGACAGCGTACGAACGTTTCTCAATTTCACCTTGAACAACGATCTCGTGCTTATCCTTTACTTCTTTAATTTCATCGACGGTACCATGGACTTCGCTTATTACCGCTTGCCCTTTTGGATTTCTAGCTTCAAATAGCTCTTGGATACGCGGCAAACCTTGTGTAATATCATCACCAGCAACTCCACCTGTGTGGAATGTACGCATCGTCAGCTGTGTACCAGGCTCACCGATGGACTGTGCAGCAATAATACCAACCGCTTCACCAACTTCAACCTCATCTCCTGTTGCAAGGTTGCGGCCATAACATTTTTTACATACGCCATGTTTTGTATTACACGTGAATACGGAACGAATTGTTACCTCTTCAATACCCGCATCTACAATCTGTTTTCCTTGATCTTCCGTTATGACTGTGTCTCTTTCAACAATCACTTCATTTGTTTCCGGATGTGTCACTGTTTCGAATAACGTTCGACCAATGAGACGGTCAATAAGTGGTTCAATTAATTCAGATCCTACACTTAATGACGTAACAGTAAGTCCGCGATCTGTTCCACAGTCCGCTTCTCGTACAATTACATCTTGGGCAACATCAACAAGTCGACGAGTTAAATAACCAGAGTCGGCTGTTTTCAGCGCTGTATCGGCAAGTCCTTTACGTGCACCGTGGGTAGATATAAAGTACTCAAGTACCGTCAATCCTTCACGGAAGCTTGACTTAATAGGAAGTTCAATAATTCTTCCAGCCGGGTTAGCCATTAATCCACGCATACCAGCAAGCTGTGTAAAGTTAGAAGCATTACCACGTGCGCCGGAATCACTCATCATAAAGATCGGATTCTCGTTGCTTAATGAACCCATTAATTTATCTTGAATAATATCTTTTACTTCCGACCAGATTGAAATGACACGGTCATATCGCTCTTCTTCCGTTATTAAACCGCGACGGAATTGCTTAAGCACATTATCTACTTTAATCTGTGCTTCCTCAAGCAGCTGGCCTTTCTCCTTCAAAACTACGATATCGGAGACGCCTACAGTCATTCCAGCACGAGTTGAGTAATGGAAGCCTAGGTCTTTCATTCGATCAAGCATTTTTGACGTTTCACTAATCTTATACCGCTTAAACACTTCAGCGATTATATCGCCTAAAATGCCCTTCTTAAACGGGCCTACTAGCTCTCGGTTTGCAATTTCTTCTCTAATATTGACACCTTTTTCTACAAAATACTTTTCAGGCGTCTCAATTTCCAAGTTGGCCTTCGTCGGCTCATTAATATATGGAAAAGAATCTGGCAATATTTCATTAAATATTATTTTACCAACTGTAGTCAAAATCAACTGGTTATGCTGTTTATCTGTAAAAGTTTTATTATTTAAGCTGCCCGCATGGAGGGCGATTCTGCTGTGTAAATGTACATATCCATTTTGATAAGCAATTAACGCTTCATTTACATCGCTGAATACTTTCCCTTCTCCAATTGCTCCTTTACGCTCCATCGTCAAGTAATAATTCCCCAGTACCATGTCCTGTGAAGGCGTAACAACTGGTTTCCCATCTTTTGGGTTTAAAATATTTTGCGCAGCGAGCATTAAAATACGTGCTTCTGCTTGAGCTTCTGCAGATAATGGTACGTGAACAGCCATCTGGTCCCCGTCAAAGTCCGCATTATAAGCTGTACAAACGAGTGGGTGAAGACGAATTGCCCGCCCTTCGACAAGTGTCGGTTCAAACGCTTGAATACCAAGTCTGTGTAGCGTAGGAGCACGGTTTAATAATACAGGGTGCTCTTTAATTACTTCTTCAAGTACATCCCATACTTCTGGATGCACACGTTCTATTTTTCGCTTAGCAGATTTTATGTTATGAGCTATACCTTGACCAACAAGCTCTTTCATAATAAATGGCTTAAATAGCTCTAACGCCATTTCTTTTGGCAAGCCGCATTGGTACATTTTCAAGCTCGGTCCTACGATAATAACGGAACGACCGGAATAATCTACACGCTTTCCGAGCAAGTTCTGACGGAATCGTCCTTGCTTCCCTTTCAACATATGGGACAACGATTTTAACGGACGATTTCCTGGTCCTGTTACCGGACGACCACGTCGGCCATTGTCAATTAATGCATCGACTGCTTCCTGTAGCATTCTTTTCTCGTTTTGAACGATAATGCTTGGTGCACCTAGATCGAGCAGTCGCTTCAAACGATTGTTCCGGTTAATTACCCGGCGATACAGGTCATTTAAATCGGATGTTGCGAAACGCCCTCCATCAAGCTGGACCATTGGTCTAATTTCCGGTGGTATAACTGGCAATACGTCTAAAATCATCCAAGACGTATCGTTTCCGGAATGCCGGAATGCCTCCATCACTTCCAAGCGTCGAATTGCACGTGTTCGTCGCTGTCCTTGCACTGTTTTAAGTTCTTCTTTTAAAGCAGCAACTTCTTTTTCCAAGTCGATATCTTGCAATAATTTACGGACGGCTTCGGCACCCATTTCTGCCTTAAATACATTGCCATATTTTTCATAATACGTACGATACTCTTTTTCAGAGAGTAATTGCTTTTTTTCCAACGGTGTGTTTCCTGGATCGGTAACAACATAAGCTGCAAAGTACAGCACTTCCTCAAGCGCTCGTGGCGACATATCTAGTACGAGTCCCATTCTGCTTGGAATACCTTTAAAGTACCAAATATGCGAAACAGGAGCTGCAAGTTCAATGTGTGCCATACGTTCGCGGCGCACTTTGGATTTCGTTACCTCGACTCCACAACGATCACAAACAACGCCTTTATAACGTACACGCTTATACTTCCCGCAATGACATTCCCAGTCTTTCTGAGGGCCAAATATCCGCTCACAGAATAAGCCATCTTTTTCCGGCTTTAAGGTGCGGTAGTTGATTGTCTCTGGCTTTTTAACTTCACCATAAGACCAGGACCGTATCTTTTCCGATGAAGCTAAACCAATTTTCATAAATTCAAAGTTATTTACATCTAGCAAGGGGCCTACCTCCCATTTAATGTCCGATTTAACCAAAGCTCTATTAGAAATCTCGGCTTCATGCCAAGCATATCAGAAACAAAAGGTTAGGGAGGTTGACTTTAAAATTTAAGCCAACACTCCGATCCTTTTTAGTCTTGTTTGATTTCGAGATTTAATTTGCTTGCCGTCTGTGTCTCATCGTCCTCTAGTTCACGCAGGTCAATCTCTTTTTCATCACTGGAAAGCATTTTAACGTCCATACCTAAGCTTTGAAGCTCTTTAATAAGAACCTTGAATGATTCAGGTACACCAGGCTCTGGAACATTGTCGCCCTTCACTACAGATTCATACGTTTTCACCCGTCCAACAATATCATCGGATTTAACAGTAAGAATTTCTTGCAGTGTATATGCTGCCCCATAAGCTTCCAGTGCCCAAACTTCCATTTCACCAAATCGCTGTCCACCAAACTGCGCTTTTCCGCCTAATGGCTGTTGTGTAACTAGCGAGTATGGTCCAGTAGAGCGAGCGTGTAGCTTATCATCAACCATGTGAGAAAGCTTGATCATATAAGATACTCCAACAGCGACACGGTTATCAAAAGCTTCACCTGTTCTACCGTCATATAGGACCGTTTTAGCGTCTCTTGGCATGCCTGCCTCTTCCAATGTGCTCCATACATCCTCCTCGTTTGCACCATCAAATACTGGAGATGCAACGTGGATGCCGAGCTGTTTTGCTGCCATCCCTAAATGAAGCTCAAACACTTGTCCGATATTCATTCGTGACGGTACGCCAAGTGGGTTCAACATAATATCTACTGGTGTTCCATCTGGAAGAAACGGCATGTCTTCTTCTGGTAGTAACTTTGAAATTACCCCTTTGTTCCCGTGTCGACCAGCCATTTTGTCCCCTTCAGATATTTTTCGTTTTTGGACAATATAAACGCGGACAAGCTGGTTAACGCCTGGCTTTAATTCGTCGCCATCTACACGGTTAAATATTTTAACGTCGAGTACAATTCCGCCAGCACCATGCGGTACACGTAAAGAAGTATCTCGAACCTCTCGAGCCTTTTCACCGAAAATCGCATGTAACAGCCGCTCTTCTGCAGATAGCTCTGTTACCCCTTTCGGCGTTACTTTCCCTACTAAGATATCGCCGTCAGAAACTTCTGCACCGACACGGATAATTCCATCTTCATTCAAGTTCTTTAAGGCGTCTTCTCCAACGTTCGGTATATCTCTTGTTATTTCTTCCGGTCCGAGCTTCGTATCTCTCGCTTCTGATTCGTACTCTTCAATGTGAATCGAAGTATACACGTCATCTTTAACGAGATTTTCACTCATAATTATCGCATCTTCATAGTTGTAGCCTTCCCATGTCATAAATGCGACGAGTACGTTACGACCTAATGCTAACTCACCATCCTGCATCGAAGGACCATCTGCAAGTACTTCACCTTTAGTAACACGGTCGCCGAGCCGCACAATCGGCCGTTGATTGTAACAAGTTCCTTGGTTGGAACGAATGTATTTACTTAAACGATAACGATCGACATCGCCACGTACTTCTTTGCCATCCACTTCAGAAATTCGACGAATATGAATTTCTTTTGCTTCAACACGCTCAACAATACCGCTATTTCGACAAATTATTGCTGCTCCGGAATCCTTACCAGAAACATACTCCATACCTGTTCCAACAATTGGAGCTTCCGGCTGTAATAACGGAACCGCTTGTCGTTGCATGTTTGCTCCCATTAACGCACGGTTGGAGTCGTCATTTTCCAAGAAAGGTATACACGCTGTTGCAGCAGATACGACTTGCTTTGGTGATACATCCATATAATCAAGCTGTTCGCGTGGAACAATTGTGTTCTCTCCTCGGAAGCGCGCGATAACTTCTTCATCTATAAAATTACCTTCTTCGTCCAAGCGAGCATTCGCCTGTGCAACAACATAATTATCTTCTTCATCAGCTGTTAAGTAATCGATATCTGCGGTCACTCTACCCGTTTCTGGATCGACTCTACGATATGGTGTTTCAATAAAGCCAAATTTATTTACCTTTGCAAAGCTCGACAGCGAGTTAATCAAACCAATGTTTGGCCCTTCCGGTGTTTCGATCGGACACATACGCCCGTAGTGGGAATAGTGAACATCTCGCACTTCCATTCCAGCTCGCTCTCTCGTTAATCCACCCGGTCCTAATGCAGATAGACGACGCTTATGCGTTAGCTCTGCGAGTGGATTCGTTTGGTCCATAAATTGAGACAGCTGCGAGCTTCCGAAAAACTCTTTAATCGAAGCAATGACAGGTCGAATATTAATTAATTGCTGTGGCGTAATACTAGACGTGTCTTGAATGGACATTCTCTCGCGAACGACACGTTCCATCCGGGATAACCCTATACGGAATTGGTTTTGTAATAATTCCCCGACAGAGCGCAATCGACGATTTCCTAAGTGATCGATATCATCTGTATCTCCAACTCGATGCAGCAAATTAAAGAAGTAGCTAATAGACGCCAAAATGTCTGCAGGAGTAATATGTTTAACATCCTCGTCTACATTTGCGTTGCCTACAACAGTTAATTCCCTTTCACCTTCTGGATCAGTAGGGTCCATAATTTTAATAGACTGAACAGGAACCTCCTCGTCAAGCACGCCATCTCGAAGATCAATCGTCTTTTCACCAAGCTTTTCATCTTCGTTATCTAAATAAGGAATTAATTTGTTTAATAGTTTACGCTCGATCTTATCGCCTTTTTCTGCCAGCACTTCACCAGTCTCTTTATCAACAATTGTTTCAGCTAGCACTTGATTAAAGAGTCGATTTTTAATGTGCAGCTTTTTATTCATCTTGTAACGACCGACATGTGCAAGATCGTACCGCTTCGGATCAAAAAAACGAGATACGAGTAAGCTTTTTGCATTTTCAACTGTCGGTGGCTCGCCAGGACGTAAACGCTCATAAATTTCAAGCAAAGCCTTTTCCGTTGTTTCCGTGTTATCTTTTTCAAGCGTATTCTTTAAATATTCGTTATCGCCGATTAAATCGATCATCTCCTGATCGGTTCCTAAGCCGAGCGCACGAAGTAAAACAGTAATCGGAAGCTTTCTTGTACGGTCAATCCGAACATATACGACATCACGTGCATCCGTCTCTAACTCTAGCCATGCGCCTCGATTTGGAATTACAGTCGCTGTCATGCCTCTTTTTCCGTTTTTATCTATTTTTTCATTATAATAAACACTCGGCGATCGAACGAGCTGAGATACAATTACACGTTCCGCTCCGTTAATAATAAATGTTCCCGTATCTGTCATGAGCGGGAAATCGCCCATAAATACTTCTTGCTCTTTTACTTCACCTGTTTGATTGTTAATTAGACGTACCTTTACACGAAGTGGTGCGTTATAAGTAACATCTCTTTCCTTAGATTCCTCAATCGGATACTTATAATCCCCCAAGCTGTAATCGATAAATTCCAACGACAAATTCCCTGTAAAATCTTCAATAGGCGAAATGTCCTCAAACATTTCCTTTAATCCTTCCTCCAAAAACCACTCATAGGAAGCCGTTTGGATCTCGATAAGATTTGGCAATTCCAAAACTTCACTTATTCGTGCATAACTTCTCCGTTTGCGGTAACGCCCATACTGAACTAGCTGACCTGTCAACTGCTTCACCCCTCAAATCAAACATTTTTCAAATGAAAATATATATAAGTCAGAAAGCCGGCGGGCTCATACCCCTCATGCTTTCCGATTATTAATAACAAATGTTCCACTAATCAAATTAACAATCTTGCTTTTAATCCCTTGTGCTATTTCATAATTTAGGTTATTATTTTTTTAGCAGACAAGAAAACGGTTGTTAACTAAACACAAGCCGCCTGCGCGTCGTAAATGCACCATTCGTCCATTACGCGCACAATAATAACTATTTTTATTATTGCTAAATGCATATGTTAGCTATATAATTTAGTAAATATATAAAATGAAGTCCCCAATCCATGTGAGTCCACCAATAAAACCTTAAATAAAAATGTGAAATTTTGGTATGAAAAAGCTGCAGAGAATGAACGTAGTATGCCTTACATTTTAATTATTCTCTCCAGTTTATACCAATTTATACGTGCAGCCCCCTCACTTCGTTTGGGGCAAAATAACTCCATTGTAGCATTAAACTATAGTATCATATCGAATTGGACTGGTCAACCATTACGGACTTTAATATGTAATAGCCTTTGCTGCGTCCTACTAGCTCCACATTCCCAAAAACACCCTCTAATTTTTCCTTCGCAGATGGTGCACCTTGCTTTTTTTGTATTACAATCCAGAGCTCACCTTGGTTACATAAAAACCGTTTACTCTCTTCAAACATTTTATAAATCACTTTCTTACCTGCCCGAATTGGCGGATTCGTTACAATAGCCGCAAATTCGGGAGTCGATATTGTCGAGAACCCATCACTGTTTGCAAACGACACATTTGTCACGTCATTTAGCTTGGCATTTTCCTTTGCAAGCTGAAGCGCTCGTTCGTTAACGTCTGCCATTACAATTTCGCGATCTTTAAATTGTGCAGCAAGGGCTATTCCGATCGGTCCATATCCACATCCCATATCCAGTAGCGCTCCTTCGACTGGCGGCAATTGGAATTGTTCAATTAATAAGCGTGATCCAAAATCTACTTCATCTTTGGAAAAAACACCGACATCGCTCGTAAACGTATAATCGTTTCCCTTTAGATGATACGTCCACGTTTTAGGGGAACGCTTTGATTTTGGGCTTTTGGAATAATAATGCTCCGACATGCTGCAGCACCTCTTATAAGCTTTTTACAATTACGCCGTTTTTTACAGTTCTTGATGACAAAAATGGTTAAACCATCAGCGTATTAGTACGGGACAATTAAATAAAATGCCAGCTGTTTTCCGCTAGCGTACTTTGGAGTGTTCAATAAAACATGACTTTACAAGTATGTTGCGAGGATAAAATGGATATATAAAGCTCGTCAAATCATTGACGAGCTTTTAAATATCATTATTTTACTTCTACAGATGCGCCCGCTTCTTCAAGTTTTGTTTTAACTTCTTCAGCTTCTTCCTTAGACACGCCTTCTTTAACTGCTTTTGGAGCAGAGTCTGTTAATTCTTTCGCATCTTTTAGGCCAAGACCTGTAATTTCGCGAACTGCTTTAACAACTTTAATTTTAGATGCGCCTGCATCCGTTAGTACAACATCAAATTCAGACTGCTCTTCAGCAGCTTCACCGCCACCTGCTGCGCCTGCTACTGCTACTGGAGCTGCAGCTGTTACACCAAACTCTTCTTCGATTGCTTTAACAAGATCGTTTAATTCTAAAACAGACATTTCTTTAACTGCTTCAATAATTTGTTCTTTAGTCATCTGTTCTTCCTCCTAATAATTGTTTTAATTTATATTCCGAATCATTATAATCCGATGAAACTTACGCTTCTTGCTCTTCTTTTTGTTCTGCAATTGCTTTTGTAGCATATGCAAGATTACGCACTGGCGCTTGAAGCACGCTTAACAACATAGATACAAGACCGTTGTAATCTGGAAGTTTCGCTAGCTCTTGAATTTGGTCAACAGTTGCAACCTTTCCTTCAATTACGCCGCCTTTAATTTCCAATGCTTCGTGCTCTTTAGCAAACTTATCAATAATTTTAGCAGGTGCTACAACATCTTCCTTACTAAACGCTACAGCCGTTGGTCCTACAAGCGTATCTTGCAAGCCTTCAAGCTCAACTTCTGCAGCTGCGCGTCGTGCTAGCGTGTTTTTATACACTTTATATTCAATGTTAGCTTCACGCAGCTCTTTACGTAATTGCGTAATTTCAGCAACATTTAATCCACGGTAATCAACGAATACCGTTGACTGACTTTCACGAAAATGAGTTGAAATTTCTTCTACTACTTGTTTCTTTTGATCAACATTAGCCATTTTTCCACCTCCTGAGTTCCTCTCATCATACCGATTCAAAAAAGCCTCCACGTAGACATGGAGGCTTTTATACAAATGAACATCACAACGATTTATCACTTGCTTTAAACACCTCGGCAGGAAATTAAGCGAATTACTCGCACCTACTGTCTACGGTACAACGTATTTTTTTATTAAGACGCACTAAAGTATAGCGGATATCTTGTTATAAGTCAAGCATGCAATTGCAAGTGAATGCACAAAAGAAACGCTACTTTACTCGAAGCAAGTCCGATTGTTATTTACGAAAGCCGGAAACATCAATTTTAATTCCAGGACCCATCGTTGAAGTAATGACTACATTTCGTAAATAAGTCCCTTTAGATGCTTGTGGCTTCGCTTTGACAATTGTCTCTGTCATCGCATTAAAGTTTTCCTCTAACTTATCGTTCTCAAAGGATAACTTACCAAGAGGAACGTGCAAGTTCGCTGATTTATCAACACGGTATTCTACTTTACCTGCTTTAATATCGTTCACTGCTTTTTCAACTTCAAAAGTTACTGTGCCTGTTTTCGGGTTTGGC
Source organism: Virgibacillus sp. W0430 (assembly GCF_051846935.1). NCBI lineage: Bacteria > Bacillati > Bacillota > Bacilli > Caryophanales > Bacillaceae > Virgibacillus > Virgibacillus sp. W0430. The sequence continues at coordinate 17,902 of NZ_JBPYCS010000012.1, read as the reverse complement.
ATTAATCCTTTTGGTCCAAGTACTCTACCAAGTTTACCAACCTCAGCCATCATGTCTGGTGTAGCAACAATAACGTCGAAGTCAAACCAACCTTGATTAATTTTATTAATTAAATCTTGGTCGCCTACGTAGTCCGCTCCAGCCGCTTCGGCCTCTTTTAGCTTTTCACCTTTTGCAAACACAAGAACGCGTTGTGTTTTCCCTGTACCATGTGGTAATACAAACGCTCCACGAATTTGTTCGTCTGCTTTTTTCGGATCAACGCCAAGACGATAAGCAACTTCTACAGTTTCATCGAAATTCGCTTTAGCAACCTCTTTCAATAACGCAACTGCTTCTTTTATATCATAAGTTTTTGAACGATCAATTTGCTTGACCGCTTCTTGATACTTTTTACCTCTTTTAACCATTCTATTTCCTCCTTTATTGTGGTAATAACGGTACTACCTCCCACTTATAAAAGCACAGACGTACTTTTACAAACATATGCAAGCGACTTTTTTTAAAGCAAGCCAGCCTACATATTCATGAAAAAGGTTGCGCCTCCGCAACCTCTTTAGCATTAAAAGTTAGTCTTCAATCGTAATACCCATACTGCGCGCTGTTCCTTCAACCATGCGCATCGCTGCGTCTACATCAGCGGCGTTAAGGTCCTGCATTTTTAGTTCAGCAATTTCTTTTACTTTATCACGCTTAACTACGGCAACCTTGTTTTTGTTCGGTTCACCGGAAGCTTTATCAATACCCGCTGCTTTTTTAAGCAAAACAGCAGCCGGTGGAGTTTTCGTAATAAATGTAAATGAACGATCTTCAAACACTGTAATTTCAACCGGAATAATTAAACCAGCCTGATCTTGTGTTTGTGCATTAAATTCTTTACAAAATCCCATAATGTTAATTCCCGCTTGACCTAATGCTGGTCCAACTGGCGGCGCCGGGTTGGCTTTACCTGCAGGAATTTGCAGTTTTACTAATTTGATTACTTTTTTAGCCACGAAACACACCTCCTTAAAGTCCGTGATGTGGTAAATGGGTTCCTTCTCTCATTTAAAAGATATGGATTACCCTCCCACTCCTGTTAACACAATCCCAATGGTTTGAGAACATGAATAACAAAAAAATTTTAGCATGAATTAAGATAGAATGCAAGAATAATACATAATGATTTTATTTTTTTATTTGCAGCAGTACGGCAGATGTTATGGATATAAAAGCAAGAGCACAGCGGGACAATCCCTTTTGCACTCTTATCGAGACTATATTCGTGCGTAATCCTTTTATCAACACGCAATGGAAGCAACCTTCACAATTCGCACTTCAGACCTGTAATCTTTACCATCTTTTACAGTTTATCGATTTGAGAAAAATCAAGTTCGACTGGTGTTTCACGGCCAAACATATTTACATGTACTTTAATCTTTTGTTTATCTAAATCAATATGCTCGATCGTACCTGTAAAATCCGAAAATGGACCATCCGTAACACGAACATTCTCTTTTAGTTCAAAGTCAATATGGACAACCTTTTCATCCATTCCCATACGCTTTAATACTGCATCTACTTCATGCGGCAATAAAGACGTCGGCTTTGTTCCTTGACCACTTGATCCTACAAATCCCGTAACACCTGGTGTATTACGAACAACGTACCAAGAGTCGTCCGTCATAATCATTTCGGCAAGCACGTAGCCAGGGAAAAACTTCTTTTTAGAGACCTTTTTCTTGCCATCTTTAATTTCCGTTTCTTCATCTTCAGGGACAATAACACGGAAGATTTTATCCTCCATCCCCATCGTCTCTACTCGTTTTTCCAAGTTCATTTTTACTTTATTTTCATATCCAGAATACGTATGAACAACATACCAATTCTTCTCCATTCATTCGGGTCAACTTTGTTTGCCCTTCCCTCCCTTTCGGTGTTTATTAAGCTTGTATAGCACTTTTTCTAAATTCACGTTTAAAGCAATCCAACCAACGCAGGTAGTATAATTTAAACCATATTAAAAAAACCCGTTATGTGCGGGTTTTTGTTGGTAATAATTACAATAATTTTTATTATAGCATACTATCTAGCTAATTATTCAAAAATGTTGTTTAAAACTTGCGTAATTCCTAGATCAACAATCGCGAAGAAAAGCGCTACAAATGTTACCGTTACAATAACAGTTATCGTGTAGCTGGTCAATTCTCTACCTTTAGGCCAGCTTACTTTTTTCATCTCTCGAGATACATCTTTTAAAAATTTAAAGATATTCACTTTGTTCCTCCAAACTGCCTATTTTGTCTCTTGATGCAACGTGTGGTGTTGGCATCTACTGCAAAATTTTTTTACTTCCAAACGGTTCTCGTTGGCGGAAGAATTTTTGTTCGTTGTATAATTACGGCTTGCACATACGGAACAAGCTAACGTTACTTTTTTATTCATTTTCATCATCCCTAATCAGGGTTTTTGCTTTTTACACTTTAGCACGTCTGCCTTTTGATGTCAAATAACAAAGGGCATATTTTCCGTTACATTCGTATGAAGCAGCTTTATAATACGAGCTCTTTTGATTCGGTGAATTGCTCCAATTTGCGCTTCACTCGCTGCAAAGCGTTATCGACCGATTTTATATGGCGGTTCAATTGCTCGGATATCTCCTCATAGGAACACCCTTCCAAATAGAGGTGGAGCACATTCTTTTCCAAATCGCTTAATGATTCAGATAATTTACCTTCTAAAAAGGTGAATTTTTCCCGGTTGATCAAAAGTTCCTGTGGATCAATCGCTCTTGACCCCGCGATAACATCGAGCAATGTACGCTCTGACTCCTCATCATAAATTGGTTTATCGAGCGAGACATAAGAGTTCAAAGGGATGTGCTTCTGCCTTGTCGCTGTTTTTATGGAAGTGATGATTTGTCGCTTAATGCATAGCTCAGCAAATCGCTTAAATGAGGCGAGCTTGTCCCCATCATAATCACGAACAGCCTTATAAAGACCAATCATACCTTCTTGAATCACATCCTCCCGATCACTACCAATTAAAAAATACGTTTGTGCCTTCGCATGGACAAAGTTCTTATATTTTTCTATTAAATAATCAAGCGCGAGCTTATTGCCTTGCTTTACCATATGTATTATTTCTTCATCCATCATCGAGCGAAAGCAAACATCTACTTTTCTTATTGAATTGACAGCCACCATGTATGACCCCCTGACCGTAACACAGCCATTATTAAAGGTCATTATACAACAAGGCTTATGAAACATCAATATAATTCAGCGGCTCGTCAATAAAACTGTTTTTCTGACAAAATAGTAATAGAGTAATCGACAAATTCGTGCTTAAACTTTCCCTCTTCGCCATTTTTCAAATATCTCCAACGTTTGGCGATTCAGATTTATCTTAGATTGTGGCTTCAATTTTCGTTGTTCGCTTACCTCTTTTTCAATTCGATTTTCGATTTGATTTAATTCTTCCAGTAATTCTCTTGCGGACAGACGTAATGCTCCTTGGCTAAAAATCGTTCGTTGCTCCGTATAGTCAGAAGTTGCTACGTACACTTGGTTTTTTATGTTTTTTAGTGATTTAATCAGCTTTTCTATATGTTCATCCGCTGTTTCCTTTTCTTTCGTATAAATAACTTCAACGTGATGGACATTGTACGTTCTTTCTCTGCCGCTAACCGAATACGCATCAAAAACAATAATGACTCGCGTGCCTGTATATGCCTGATATTCGGCCATTAAATCAACAAGGCGATCTCTTGCCTGCTCCATATCGGTCTGCTTTAGTGCTTGGAGTTCCTGCCAAGCACCAATGACATTATACCCATCAACTAATAAAATATTCATTGAGATGCTCCCAATGGGTGTCTCTTTCTAAATACTTCATAAAGCAACAAGCTACAAGCGACTGATGCGTTTAATGAAGAAATATGGCCTTTCATCGGCAAGCTAATCGTCCAATCGCACTTCTCCTTTACTAGCCTGCTCATTCCCTTTCCTTCATTCCCTACAACTAGAGCAATTGGTAGCTGTCCATCAAGCACGCGATAGTCTTCGGTAGCTTCTGCCTCTGTACCTACAACCCAAACATGCCGCTTTTTTAAGTCTTCAATTGTATTCGCTATATTTGTTACACGAGCGACAGGGACGTGCTCCAATGCGCCTGATGCTGTCTTTGCAACGGTGGCTGTCAATCCGACAGATCGGCGCTTCGGAATGATTACACCGTGTACCCCTACAGCCTCAGCAGTACGTATAATTGACCCTAAATTATGAGGGTCTTCCAATTCATCCAAGATTACAAAAAATGGTGCTTCTTCGTTCTGTTCAGCTCGAGCAAATAAATCATCAATTGTTGCATACGGATAAGATGCAACATAGGCAACTACTCCTTGGTGATTTTCCTGCGTTAACTGATCCAGTTTTTTCCTAGGTACTTTTTGCATTACCGCATTCGCTTGCTTGCACGCTTGTACAAACGGATGGACTGCTTTATTAGGTAGTTGCTCAGAGAGTAGCACTTTATTTACAGATCGACCTGACTTTAGCGCCTCTAAAACAGGGTTTTTCCCTATAATCAATTCTTCTTCGGCCATTTTTCACATTCCTTCCTATGCTTCACTTCCTGCTATTAATTGGATAGATAAAGCGAGCAGTTCATCTAATCTTTGTTTATTATTTGCCAAATAGTGATACCCAATCAATGCTTCAAACCCTGTACTTAATCGGTACGTTTGAACACTTGTGTTTTTTGGGGCAGACGCTTTTGCATTCCGCCCCCTCCGCACGATACGTTCTTCTTCAGCGGTTAAAAGCGCATGTTCCTGTAAGTGACGGACACAGTAAGCTTGAGCTTTTGCAGACACAAAAGTAACGGCTTTTTGGTGCAGCGAATTCGGCTTTATTTCACCAGACTGAATGAGAAATTTTCGTACATGCAATTCATATACCGCATCACCCATATATGCTAGTGTTAAACTTTTAACTTGTTTCGGATCAAGCGTCATTACTTAGCCCCTTCTCCAACGAAGTCCTTGTGCCGTATCTTCAAGAATAATATTCTTTTCTTGTAGCATATCGCGAATTTCATCTGCTCGTTCAAAGTTTCGGTTTTTCCTTGCTGCTGCGCGTTCTTCAATCAACGCTTCAACCTCGTCATCCAGCAGTTCGCCCGCTTCTGCAAGAGGAATTCCGAGAATGTTTAATAGCTCTGAAATGACTTGTTGAAAAGCAGTAATCACGTTCGCATCTGTCTGATCCAACGTTACGTATAGGTTAGCCTCTTTCGTCAGCTCAAATAGAGCAGAAATTGCATTTGCTGTATTAAAGTCATCCTCCATAGCTGCTTCAAATTGCTGCTTTAATCTATTTATTTTCCCGATCCATTCATCCGCATGATCTACAAGATTCATGCTTGTTTTTTGTCGGTGCTGTAAATTAAAGTAAGACGTTTGGATGCGCTCAAAGCTATTTTTCGCACCTAATAGTAATTCGTCTGTAAAATTAATCGGATTTCTATAGTGAACGCTTAACATAAAAAAGCGCAGCACTTTCGGGTCATGTTGGTCAATTAAGTCTTTCGTCAAAATGAAATTGTTTAGCGACTTAGACATTTTTTCGTTATCAATATTCATATAGCCGTTATGCATCCAATAGTTCGCAAACGGTTGCTCGTTTAGCGCCTCTGATTGAGCGATCTCATTTTCATGATGTGGAAACGCTAAGTCCTGCCCACCAGCGTGAATATCAATCGTATCACCTAAGTATTTTTTGGCCATAGCCGAACACTCAATATGCCAACCAGGTCTCCCTTTTCCCCATGGAGAATCCCATGCAATTTCATCTGGCTTAGCACTTTTCCACAATGCAAAGTCGAGCGGATCGCTTTTATTTTCACCAATTTTAATGCGAGCGCCTGAACGAAGCTCATCTATAGATTGATCTGAAAGCTTTCCATATGCTTCAAACTCGCGTGGTTTAAAGTAAACATCTCCTGCAACTTCGTAGGCGAATCCTTTGTCGATAAGCCCTTTAATAAACGTAATAATTTCCTCCATCGTATCTGTAACACGTGGATGATGTGTCGCTCGTTTTACTCCTAGTGCTTCCACATCTTTTAAATAAGCATCAATAAAACGATTCGTTAAATCACTAACCTTTTCGCCTGTTTTGTTGGCAGCGGCAATAATTTTGTCATCAACATCGGTAAAATTAAGCACATATTTAACATGATACCCTTTATATTCAAAATAGCGGCGAACGGTATCAAATACAATTGCTGGTCGGGCATTCCCTATGTGAATATAATTATAGACGGTTGGCCCACAAACATACATGCTTACTTCATTTTCAATTATCGGTTTAAACATTTCCTTTTTTCGTGTCATTGTATTATAAATTGTTATCGACATGCGTATGCTCCCCTTCTTTCAGCTTCATAATTTCTTCTTTCAATTCATCAATTTCTGCTTGGAGTTGATTGCATTTATCTGTCACAGGATCGGGTAATTTGTGATGATCCAAATCACGACGAACTTTTTTCCCTTTTTGCTTAACGACACGTCCTGGTATACCAACTACTGTTGAATGATCTGGTACATCATGTAAAACAACAGAGCCTCCACCTATTTTAGCGTTTTCTCCTACGGTAATTGAACCAAGGACCTTCGCGCCAGTTGCTACAAGTGCATTACTTTTAATTGTCGGATGACGTTTCCCCTTTTCATGACCTGTTCCACCTAATGTTACACCTTGATAAATCGTAACATTATCACCAATTTCACACGTCTCGCCAATAACGACGCCCATACCATGATCAATAAAAAAGCGTCTGCCTATTTTCGCTCCTGGGTGAATCTCTATCCCCGTAAAAAATCGACTCAGCTGAGAAATCGCCCTTGCCAAAAAGAACCATTTACGTTTATATAATACATGCGCTACACGATGTGCCCATATTGCGTGCAAACCAGAATATGTCAAAAAAACTTCAATATACGTACGTGCTGCTGGATCTTGTTCAAAAACGACATCCATGTCTTCTTTCATTCGTTTAAAAATCCCCAAATTCGCTGCCTCCTCTTTGAAATAATTAACTAATCTATTTGCCTTAGGCGTATTTAGGCTGCAAACCGCCCTTAATCGTGGAAAGCTGCTGATTATACTGTATCATCGCACATCATTTACCTAATAAGTGAAAAATGACCGTTCGTACTGACCGAAAAAAAGCGCCTCTGTGTATTATTCATACACAGAGGCGCTTTCGACGCGGTCCCACTCTGTTTGAAGCACCAACCTACGATGCTTCCAGCTTTGACTCTTGTAACGGTAGAGTATCCGCCATAATGTACTATCATTTCCATTATGGACTCAAAGGGGCATTTCAAAAGCAGCAACTAGAAATCACTTTCAGCCGATGGTGATTCTCTCTGTGCGAGTCAATTGCTTTCTACTTTTCCTTTTCCACGTTCAGTCTATTCGTATTTATACTATATTACATCCCAATGAATTTGTGAATCATTCTGCTTCTAAGTCACTTAATACTTGATCAAGTCTTGTTAAAACAACCTGTTTCCCTAACAGCTCAATCGCTTTTGGGAGTTCAGGTCCATGAGTTTGCCCTGTAGTAGCTACTCGAATAGGCATAAACAGCTTTTTGCCCCGATGCTTCGTTTCTTTCTGTGTCGCTTTAATTTGTTCCTTTATTTTATCGCTTTTAAATTCATCTAAGTGAATTAATTTATCGGCAAAAACTTGTAGTACCTCAATCACCTGTTCCCCCGCTAACACTTCCTGCGCCGCTTCATCGTAGTCAATCTCTTGCTTGAAGAACAAGTCGGTAAGCTCTACTATTTCGGCACCAAAACGTAATTGTTCATGGTAGAGTTTAACAATTTCTTCTACCCACTTTTTCTTAGCATCATCCATATCATTAGAAACCTTGCCTGCCTCGATTAAGTGTGGCAACGCTAAGTCAATTACTGTTTTTGAGTCCGCTGCTTTTATATATTCTCCGTTCATCCACTTCAGCTTTTGAACATCAAATACGGCAGCAGAGGTAGACAGGCGCGCCGGATCAAAAATATCAATTAAAGTTTCCTTATTGAAAATCTCCTCTTCTCCAACAGGTGACCAGCCTAGCAATGTAATAAAGTTAAATAACGCTTCAGGCAAATATCCTAAATCGCGGTACTGCTCAATAAATTGCAATATATGCTGATCTCGCTTACTAAGCTTCTTTCGATCTTCATTTAGTATAAGTGTCATATGGCCAAACTGTGGTGGCTTCCAATCAAATGCTTCATAAACCATCATCTGTCTTGGCGTATTCGAAATATGCTCTTCTCCACGCAATACGTGTGTAATCTCCATGTAGTAGTCGTCAATTGCTACTGCAAAGTTATACGTTGGAATGCCATCCTTCTTAACAATAACCCAATCACCAAAGTCACTGGAATCGAAAGAAATATTTCCTCTTACAAGGTCACGAAACGTAAACGTACGATTTTTCGGGACACGCAAGCGAATGCTTGGTTTCCGGCCTTCATTACGAAAAGCTTCTTTTTCTGCCTCAGTTAAGTGAGCGTGCGCACCAGAATATTTAGGAACTTGTCCATTTGCCCGCTGCTCTTCACGCTCTTCTTCCAATTCCTCAGCCGTCATAAAACATTCATATGCTAAATCACGCTTTAACAAATCATTGACGTGTTTTTTGTATATATCTAAACGCTCCATTTGACGATATGGACCGAAATCCCCACCAATATCTGCACCCTCATCCCATTCTATACCTAACCACTTTAAAAAAGTTAGCTGGCTCGCCTCTCCGCCTTCTACATTTCGCTTAGCATCTGTATCTTCTGTACGGATAATAAATTTCCCATTAAAGTGTTTAGCGTACAAATAATTAAATAAAGCTGTACGCGCATTACCAATATGTAAGTCGCCAGTCGGACTTGGTGCATATCTTACTCGAACGTCGTTTGTCATCCATTGTACCCCTCTCGTTTTATATGCCTATATATACGGCACGAATCAAGCATCGCATTTTTTAACGCTATAAAAGTTACATTTCTATTATAGTAACAATTTAAATCGTTTATCATTTCTATCATGTACTCAATTAATGAAACGTAGGCTGATTCCCATATGATACAATCCGCAAGTAATTGCAGTCTTTTAAAATAGAGAAACTGCGCTGCACCAATTGAGTCAGTCTGCTATACGAACTGGTACATAGTCTTCGTTTTAAAATCGGATTGTGTAGTCTGTTAGAGAAAGCAGCAACTAAAAACAGACAATAAAAAGCGATAACATAGCTTGTTATCACTTTTATATCCCTTATAGTTATACCTTTTTTATAATGCTTTTTCAAGTAATTTTGGTTTGGCAAATATCATTCTTCCTGCGGATGTTTGTAAAACACTCGTTATTAGCACTTCTATTTTCTTACCAATATACTCTCGACCTTCTTCAACAACAATCATTGTACCATCATCGAGATATGCAATACCTTGCTTTTGTTCTTTGCCATCTTTTATAACCTGAACCATCAGTTCCTCTCCAGGAAGAACGACCGGTTTCACTGCATTCGCCAAATCATTAATATTTAACACGCGTACACCTTGAAAGTCACATACTTTATTTAGATTGAAATCATTCGTCACAACAATACCATCAATTTGCTTTGCCAGCTTAATCAATTTACTATCTACTTCATGAATTTCTTCAAAATCCCCTTCATAGATTTCAACATCTACAGCAAGCTCTTTTTGAATTCTATTTAAAATATCTAAGCCACGTCTGCCGCGATTTCGTTTAAGTACGTCTGACGAATCTGCGATATGCTGCAATTCTCCCAACACGAATTGAGGAATAACAATCGGACCCTCTAAAAAATTTGTTTGACAAATATCAGCAATTCGACCATCGATTATTACGCTCGTATCTAATATTTTTGCTTTCGATTTGGCCGGAAAGTCGTCTGTTTCTAAATCATCGTTCGAATTCGTGCGTTTTTTAGTCTTCTCTCGTCGATTCACATTTAATAAATTGACAAACTCTTCTCTACGTCGAAAGCCGACTTGAAAACCTAAATAACCGAGTATAATTGTTAAAAAGAGCGGAATAACTTGCGAAACGACTTGAATACTTACGTCCTGTAACGGAATATTTATTAAGTAAGCGATAACTAAACCTAAAATTAAACCTAAACTACCAAAAAACAAATCACCCACTGGAACTCTAATGAGCCCTTCTTCAACCCATTTTAAAAATCCAACAATATAGTCAGCTAACAAATAAGAAATAAGAAACAATATAATAGCCCCTAAAACCGATCCTAAGTATGGGGATGCTACCCAGTTTGCCTCCGTAAAATTCAATAGTTTTACAATGTCTGGTACGTATAAATACCCTATGGTACCTCCCGTTATAACAAAGAATAAATGCACTATTTTTTTCAGCAACGCTGACACCTCCTTGCCTTTATTATTACCTAATAAAAAAAATATAATCTAAATAATGTATAACTACTATTTAAAAATTAAATCACCAAACCGATTGCTCCACATAGATGAGCGATGCTGCAAGTGAGTAGTCACTCATAACACGAGCGACCCATTTAAAAAGTTGAATAAGCATAAGCGTATATAGTAATACCAATTTAAAAGAAAATGATTTCAAATAAATCATAGCACAGCAAACAAAAACAGTCAATTGAGCAAACATAAAATTCTAGCATACTATTATAGTGTTGTCAAATTGTCTTTAGGCCTTTTTTCCCAACCTCACCTTATTTTTCTACTGATAAATGCAAGGCTTCTTGGACTGTCTCTACGCCAATAACTTGTATATTTTGTGGAATAGTCCACCCGTCTAAGTTGTTCGCCGAGCAAATCACTCGCTTAAAGCCGAGCTTTGCCGCTTCTTTTACACGTTGCTCAATACGCGAGACACGCCTAATCTCTCCAGTCAAACCAACCTCTCCAATAAAAATGTCTTCTGGTTTCGTTGGTTGATCCCGAAAACTGGAAGCAATACTAACAGCGATCGCCAAGTCGATTGCTGGCTCATCAAGCTTTACACCTCCGGCAACCTTAATATATGCATCTTGGTTTTGCAGCATTAGCCCAACTCGCTTTTCTAATACTGCCATTAATAACGGTACCCGGTTCGTATCAATTCCGGTTGCCATTCTTCGAGGGTTTCCAAAGCTGGATGGGGCTATTAATGCTTGTATTTCTACTAATACTGGTCTTGTACCCTCCATTGAGGCGACAACGGTAGAGCCTGCCGCTCCTTGTGATCGCTCCTCCAAAAAGATTTCTGAAGGGTTCATTACTTCTCGCAAGCCTTCTTCTTTCATTTCGAATATCCCCATCTCATTCGTACTGCCAAATCGATTTTTCACCCCTCGTAAAATGCGGTACGTATGATGGCGCTCACCTTCAAAATAAAGAACCGCGTCAACCATATGCTCCAACATTCTTGGTCCGGCAATTGCACCTTCCTTCGTAACATGGCCAACGATAAAGATAGGAATACTATACGTTTTGGCTACTTTCATTAACTCCATCGTACACTCCCTTACTTGGGAAACACTCCCGGGTGCGCTCGTTATTTCCTCTCGAAAAACAGTTTGAATGGAATCAATTACGACAAAATTCGGTTTCAATTGTTCAATTTGCTGACTTATATCTAACATATTTGTTTCCGATAAAACAAATAAATGCTCGGAACGTATAGCGAGCCGGTCTGCTCGAAGCTTCGTCTGTTGGGTCGATTCTTCACCTGATATATAAAGAACGGTTAATTCCTTATCCGCTAACTGGGCGGATATTTGTAATAGCAGCGTAGATTTACCAATTCCTGGATCCCCCCCGATTAAGACGAGTGACCCTGGTACAATCCCTCCACCAAGCACACGATTAAACTCTTTCATCGATGTCGTTACTCTCGGCTCTTTTTCTGACGTAATCGCAGTAAGCTTCTCTGGTGTCTTACCAGCTTGAACATTCCAATTCGCCGAATTTCGTTTCGCAGCGTCCCTGGATATAATTTCTTCTACTAATGTATTCCAGTTCATGCAGCTCGGGCATTTCCCCATCCATTTAGGAGATTCATACCCACATTCCTGACAAACAAATTTTGTTTTTCGTTTAGACAATGCAATCCGACCTTTCTTCTATTGATCCAGTACGCGACGACAGAAGTTGAAATGCTGAGATGCAGACTTTATCAATCTATTCTTATTATAAACCATTTATGCCTTAAGGAGGTTACAACTTCCTATCAATTCCACCCATTCATTCCACCAATTTGCCACATTTTAAATTTGAAAAAGACTTTGGTAAACAGAATTGATATGTAGCCGATTTGTACTGCCTATTACAGGAATTACAGCAAAAAGTCGGATAAAACAAGCTACACGTTTCATCCGACTTCTCGTTTCTAAATAAAGAATAAATCAAGCTAGAACAATGTGTTCTCCCTTATTATTTAGACCAATTTTCACTTTTTCACCTTTTTTAATTGTCCCTTTTAATAGCTCTTCGGATAATAAATCTTCTACATTTTTTTGGAGCGATCTTCTTAAAGGACGAGCACCGTAATCAGGGTCATATCCGTCTTCAACGATTTTTTCAATCGCCCGATCCGTTAAAGTAAATTCAATCTCTTGTTCCTTTAAGCGTGTTTGTAATTGCTTCAACATTAAAGCAGCAATATCTTTCATATGCTTTTTCTCCAAGGAATGGAAAACAATTGTTTCATCAATTCGATTTAAAAACTCAGGTCGAAATGTTTTTTTCATTTCTTCTGTCACTTTTGATTTCATATCTGCATGCTCTTGGCCTTCTTCTTGCAAGTTAAAGCCCACATATCGATTACGCTTTAATTCACTCGCGCCGACATTCGATGTCATTATAAGCACGGTATTGCGGAAATCAACTACTCGCCCAGTCGAATCCGTTAATCGACCGTCCTCAAGTACTTGTAGCAAAATATTAAATACTTCAGGATGTGCCTTCTCAATTTCATCTAATAGAACAACCGAGTATGGTTTGCGTCTGACTTTTTCCGTTAGTTGACCCCCCTCTTCATAACCAACATATCCAGGAGGCGAGCCGACTAATCGCGAAGTTGCATGTTTTTCCATGTATTCCGACATATCAATACGAATCATTGCATCTTCATCAGCAAACATTGCTTCAGCTAATGCACGAGCTAATTCGGTTTTCCCGACACCTGTCGGGCCTAAGAAAATAAATGAACCGATTGGTCGCTTCGGATCCTTAAGTCCTGCACGAGCACGTCGGATTGCCTTTGAAATAGCATGTACTGCTTCCGTTTGGCCAATTACGCGATTATGCAATAGTTCCTCCATATTTAACAGACGATCACTTTCGTCTTTCGTTAATTTAGATACAGGAACTCCCGTCCAAACAGAAACGACGCTTGCTATATCCTCCACTGTAACCTCGGTGTCTTCTTGCCCTTGTTTTTCTCTCCATTTATTTTTCGTATCTTCTAATTCTTCTCGGAGCCGTTGCTCTGTATCTCTTAAAGAGGCTGCTTTTTCAAATTCCTGACTTTGAACAGCAGAATCCTTTTCTTTTCGAATTTCCTCCAGCTTTTCCTCGAGCTTTTTCAAATTAGGTGGAATTGTATAAGAGCGTAAGCGTACTTTTGAGCCAGCCTCATCAATTAAATCAATCGCTTTATCTGGCAAAAATCGTTCCGTAATATATCGATTAGATAGCTGGACAGCTGCTTCAATCGCATCATCGGTAATTGTCACTCGATGGTGTGCTTCATAGCGATCTCTCAGTCCCTGCAATATTTGAATTGTTTCATCCAAAGTAGGCTCATCTACTTGAATTGGCTGAAATCTTCGTTCAAGAGCGGCATCTTTTTCGATATACTTCCGGTACTCATCTAACGTTGTTGCACCAATACACTGTAATTCGCCACGTGAAAGCGACGGCTTTAATATGTTGGAAGCATCAATCGCTCCTTCTGCTCCTCCAGCACCGATAAGTGTGTGCAGCTCATCTATAAACAGTATAATATTCCCTGCTTGACGAATTTCATCCATTACTTTTTTTAGACGATCTTCAAATTCACCTCGGTATTTTGTTCCTGCCACTACCGTTCCCATATCGAGCGTCATAACTCGTTTGTCACGTAGAATTTCAGGCACTTCATTGTTTATTATTTGATGTGCCAAACCTTCAGCAACTGCTGTTTTACCTACGCCAGGCTCTCCTATTAATACTGGGTTATTTTTTGTACGTCGACTAAGCACTTGAATAATTCGTTCGATTTCTTTATCCCGTCCAATTACCGGATCAACATTTCCTTCCTTCACATTCGCTGTTAAGTCTCTCGCTAGGGAATCTAATGTCGGCGTGTTTGCACTCGATGCTTGCCCTCTTCCTTGGCGATTCGCTTGTGATTCATTCGTTCCAAGTAATTGAAGCACTTGCTGTCTTGCTTTATTTAAACTAACATCAAGGTTATTTAATACACGTGCTGCTACTCCTTCTCCTTCACGGATTAGCCCGAGTAAAATATGTTCCGTGCCTACGTATGAATGACCCAATTTTCTAGCTTCATCTTGTGATAATTCAACAACCTTTTTTGCTCGCGGAGTGTAATGTATTGTTTGCATTGGCTGTTTCCCTTTGCCGATTAGCTGCTCAACTTCTTCTTGTATTTTTTTTATTTCCAGTCCGAGAGACTGTAATGCTTTTGCTGCTATTCCATCGCCTTCACGAATAAGCCCAAGCAATATATGCTCCGTACCAATATTATTATGTCCTAACCGAACAGCTTCCTCTTGGGCTAGCGCTAATACTTTTTGTGCTCTTTCCGTAAATCGTCCAAACATCATATAACGTTCCTCCTTCTATTTTTCCAATTGTAAACGATCTCGTATCAACGAGGCACGTAATACATCGCGTTCATTCGTTTTCAAAACTTTCTTTGCATATTGCTGTAAAAACCCCGGCTGCGTTAATACCATTAATTCATTTAGAATACTTTTCGATATATGATTAATGATACCTAGATCAATCCCTAGTCGGACATCAGAAATACATGTTGCAGCTTCTTTAGATTCAATAATTCGGCTATATTCCAATACACCATAAGAACGAAATATACGATTTTCCAATCCAATCGATGATTGCTCCATTAAGTGGCTTCGTGCTGTTCGCTCATGTTCAATTAATTGACCAACAACACTTTGTAAATCTTCTACAATGTCTTGCTCCGATTTACCTAATGTAATTTGATTGGATATTTGAAAAATGTTACCAAGCGCTTCACTGCCCTCTCCGTATATGCCTCGGACCACAAACCCTAATTGATTAATTGCTGGTAGCATTCGGTTAATTTGCTTCGTAAACACTAGAGCTGGCAAATGAATCATTACCGAAGCACGCATGCCTGTGCCAACATTTGTCGGGCAGCTCGTTAAATAACCCTTCGTCTCATCGTATGCATAATCCACTTGCTGTTCTAGCCAGTCATCGAACAAAAAAGCTTCCTCTAATGCCTTTTTTAACTGAAATCCTGGATAATAAAGCTGAATACGTATATGGTCTTCCTCATTTATCATAACCGAAACTTGTTCATTCTCTGAAATGATTGTCCCCGCGGCCGTTGCTTGCTTCGCGAGATACGGACTAATCAAGTGCTTCTCTACAAGGACTCGTTTTTCAATTTGCGTTAAGTCACTAATAGAAACGAACTCTAGATCTGTATAGTTTTGAAAAGACTTATGAGCATACGTACGCTTAAAAAACTGTTGAATTCGTTTTAAGTCGTCTTCGGTTGCTACCGTAGGAAAAGCCGTTTTTTCCAAGTTTCGGGCAAGACGTATTCGGCTACTCAGCACAATATCACTATTAGGAGCTTCTACACGCATCCAAGGGCTAACCGCTTCGTTCATAAACTCTTGCAAGCTCATAAGTCATCACCCGCTTCCTTACGATCATCATTACTTTTTTGCTCAAGCTGTTTAATTTTATCTCGGACCGTGGCAGCTTCTTCAAATGCTTCTTTCTCAATTAATTGCTGCAATTTCTTCCGATACGCTTCCAATTGTTTTTTAGTATGTAAACTTCCGCCTTTTCGTCGTGGTATCTTCCCATAGTGCTTCGTATTTCCGCTGTGAACGCGACGAAAAATTGGATCAAGTTTTTCAGAAAATGCATCATAACAAGTTGCACAGCCAAACTTTCCTGCACGCTGAAATTCGCTTAAAGTAAGGTTGCATTTTGGACATTGTAATTCCTGAGTTTGTTGAAAAGGTGCGTGAGGATGACTATCGAGTGATGGACTTTCAAAATTAAACAAACCTGACAGTAAATGGTGCAATGAATACCCTTCTTCTGGATATGTCATATAGCCTTTTTTCTTAGCACAAACTTCACATACATGCACTTCCGTCTTACTCCCATTAATAACTTGTGTAAAATGCAGAGAAGCTGGCCGTTTATGACATTCTTGGCATTCCACGATACATCCTCCTTACTTATTTAAGTATTTTAACGTTGTCAGCATCGCTGTTAAAATTCGGGAACGTACTTCATCCCGAATTGGTAAAGGAACAGAAATCACGTCTCGATCAACAGCACTTAAAATCATCCGTTTTTCTCGTAATGTAATTACATCTTTCTCCAGTAATCTTTCTAATATATCCGCTGCGGCCTGTTGAGAAACAGCTGGATGAATCATGCTTATGATGTCATCGATTAAATCAGAAGCTTTTTGGTGTTCAATTCGAAAAATTCGAATGTATCCACCACCACCACGTTTACTTTCGATGATATATCCCTTTTCCACTGTAAACCGTGTATTAATTACATAATTAATTTGTGAAGGGACACATTGAAATTGATCTGCAATTTCACTGCGCTTAATTTCAATCATATTTTTTCCTTTTGCGTGGAGTATTTTTTTTAAATAAGCCTCAATAATATCCGAAATATTACTCATGAACCCTCCCCCTCTATCAATATACGGAGTTATCCACTTATTGTTGACTTTGACTATATTTGACTATATTCATATTATACGTCAATTTGCTTCGCTTGCCAATAATTTTTCCCTCTCTCTATATAATAGACAATTGAAGAGAATTCAAAACCTCTAATTACTGTTTTTCGCTATATAGAGATCTCTTGTATTTATGCAAATAAAAACAAGCTTAAAAGCCAAACCAAAAAAATAAAAGGTTTTTTAACATAGTATAAGGCCCGATTAACTATGTCGTAATCTTAAGGTATTTACGTTCAACTACATCAAACCAATCATATAATTTTACCTGTATATGGCAACTTAAAAATGAGCCGCTCCTATAAATGTTACAATTTAAAGGTACCAAAAAAGAGAATATGGGTGTATTTTTTCGTCTTATTATTATGTTAGCTTCAACCCGCAGCACAATAAGGGAGAGTCCGATATTCAATATAAGGCCGGGATTATTCCGTACATACGAAAAAGAGTGTAACTTACCAATAATGATAAGTTACACTCTTTTTGAAATTCATATCGCCTGGCGGCGTCCTACTCTTGCAGAGGCAAAGCCTCAACTACCATCGGCGCTGGAGAGCTTAACTGCTGTGTTCGGTATGGGAACAGGTGTGACCTCTCCGCTATAACTACCAGACCGTTGTTCATTTGTTAATCGCGTACTTTTTTAGCGACATTTTCTATTATAAGTGTTTCTGAGAAAAAGTCAAGGGTTTTTATTCATACCTTGAAAACTAAATAAGAATTGTTTCATCAATGGGCATCATCAGCCAAAAATAGTTAGTTAAGTCCTCGATCTATTAGTATCCGTCAGCTTCACGTGTCACCACGCTTCCACCTCGGACCTATCAACCTCATCGTCTCTGAGGGATCTT